>JARRQM010000091.1:0-6182 GCA_037381765.1 Kineosporiaceae bacterium | reverse complement strand
CCTGCCCGATGTCCGGGACGGTCTCAAACCGGTGCACCGCCGGGTGCTGTACGCGATGTTCGACGGCGGGTACCGGCCCGACCGCGGGTACTCGAAGTGCTCCCGGGTGGTCGGCGACGTGATGGGCCAGTACCACCCGCACGGTGACTCGGCGATCTACGACACCCTGGTCCGGCTCGCCCAACCCTGGTCGCTGCGCTACCCCCTGGTGGATGGGCAGGGCAACTTCGGTTCCCCGGGGAACGACCCGGCCGCGGCGATGCGGTACACCGAATGCCGGATGGCCCCGCTCGCCATGGAAACCGTCCGGGACATCGACAAGGACACCGTCGACTTCGCCCCGAACTACGACGGACGTACCCGCGAACCCACGGTGCTTCCCAGCCGGTTCCCCAACCTGCTGGTCAACGGCTCCTCGGGGATCGCCGTCGGGATGGCGACGAACATCCCCGCGCACAACCTCCGGGAGATCGCCGAGGGCGTGCAGTGGCTGCTCGCCCACCCCGACGCCGACGACGAGGAGCTGCTCGGTCAGCTGCTGCTCCGGGTCAAGGGCCCCGACTTCCCCACCCGCGGCCTGATCATGGGTACCCGCGGGATCGAAGAGGCCTACCGCACCGGGCGCGGGGCGATCACCATGCGGGCCCGGGTCGAGGTCGAGGAGATCCAGGGCCGGACCTGCCTGGTCGTCACCGAACTGCCCTACCAGGTCAACCCGGACAACCTGAAGATGAAGATCGCCGAGCTGGTCGACAGCGGGCGCATCCAGGGCATCGCCGACCTGCGGGATGACACGTCGGGGAAGACCGGCCTGCGGATCGTCGTCGTCCTGAAACGGGATGCCGTCGCCAAGGTCGTGCTCAACAACCTCTACAAGCACACCCAGCTGCAGGACACCTTCGGGGCGAACATGCTCGCCCTCGTCGAAGGGGTGCCGCGGACCCTGAGCCTGGACAAGTTCGTCCGGCACTGGGTGGACCACCAGATCGACGTGATCGTCCGGCGCACCCGCTACCTTCTCGCCGAGGCGGAACGGCAAGCGCACATCTACCGCGGGTACGCCAAGGCACTGGACGCTCTTGACGAGGTCATCGCGCTGATCCGGCGTTCCCCGTCGGCCGAGGAGGCGAAGAGCGGATTGACGGCGCTGCTCGACGTTGACGAGGAGCAGGCGCTGGCCATCCTCAACCTGCAGCTGCGTCGGCTCGCCGCACTGGAACGTCAGGAGATCATCGCCCGGCTCGTCGAATTGGAACGCCAGATCGCCGACTACAACGAGATCCTGGCGTCCCCGTCCCGGCAGCGTCGGATCGTCTCCGAGGAACTCGCCGAGATCGTCGACCGGTACGGGGATTCCCGGCGCACCCAGATCCTCCCCTTCGACGGGGACATGGACGTCGAGGACCTCATCCCCGAAGAGGAAATCGTCGTCACCATCACCCGGGACGGCTACGCCAAGCGCACCCGGTCGGACAGCTACCGGGCCCAGCGCCGTGGCGGTAAGGGGATCCGGGGCGCCCAGCTGCGCAGCGACGATGTCGTCGAGCACTTCTTCGTCACCACGACGCACCACTGGCTGCTCTTCTTCACCAATCACGGCCGGGTGTACCGGGCCAAGGCCTACGAGCTGCCCGATGCCGGACGGGACGCCCGTGGCCAGCATGTGGCGAACCTGCTCGCGTTTCAGCCCGGGGAGCAGATCGCCTCGGTCCTCGACATCCCGGACTATGCCGCGGCCCCCTACCTCGTGCTCGCCACCCGGGCCGGGCGGGTGAAGAAGACCCGGCTGACCGAGTACGACTCGAGCCGGTCCGGCGGGGTGATCGCGATCAACCTGGTGGACACCGACGAACTCGTCGCCGCCCGGTTGGTCGACGACGGTGCGGACGTCATCCTCGTCTCCCGCAAGGGTATGTCGGTGCGGTTCACCGCGGACGACGCGGCGCTGCGCCCGATGGGTCGGGCCACGTCCGGGGTTACCGGGATGAAGTTCCGCCCCGGCGACACCCTGCTGTCCATGGACGTCGTCCATGACGATGAGGCGTACGTCTTCATCGTCACCGAGGGCGGGTGGGCCAAGCGCACCGGTCTCGCGGACTACCGGGTGCAGGGTCGCGGCGGGCTCGGCATCAAGGTCGCCAAGCTCAGCGAGGGCCGTGGGGACCTGGTCGGCGCCATGGTCGCGGGCGCGGACGACGAGGTGCTCGTCGTGATGGAACGCGGCAAGGTCGTCCGGTCCGCGGTTTCGGAGGTGCCGGCCAAGGGCCGCGACACCATGGGGGTGGTGTTCGCCAAACCGGATAGCGGTGACCGGATCATCGCCGTCGCCCGGAACACGGAACGCGCCCTCGGTGAGGACGAGGAGGAGCCCCCCGTGGAGGAGCCCGCGGCTGCGGGGACGGAATCGGCTGCAGATGCCGGGGCGGATACGGGCGCCGGGGTCGCAGGCTCCGGAGCTGATGTCGCCGAGGTCGAGTCTCCCGGGGACGGAACGGCCGGGACAGCGTCGTTCCCCGCCGGTGAGTGAGGCGCGGGCCGGGGCGGCGGTTGCCGAGCCGATCCGGCCGGTAGCATCGTTAGGGTCGTCGGCGGCCCCGCACCACCTGGCCGGCGGCGGACCGCGAGGGGGGCTCCGGCGGCACTCCCGTCGACCCCCGAACGACGTCCGGAGGTGAGGCGTGAGCCCATCTGAGCAGGTGTACCAGTCCACCGCCGCCCCACGGGTGACCGGCCGCCCGGTTTCCGGCCCCGGGGCGTCCGCGTCCGGGGACGGCGCCGGCCCGGGAGCCTCCTCGGACTCCGCCGGGGCGAGGCCCGACGCATACCGGACCGCCCCGTCCGCCTCGATGCAAAGCGCTCCGTCCTCGGGTACGCCCCGGCGGGTCCGGCTCACCCTGGCCCGGATCGACCCGTGGTCGGTGCTCAAACTGTCCTTCCTGCTCTCCGTGGCCATGGGGATCGGGTTGGTCACCGCGAGCGTCGTGCTCTGGATCGTGATCAACGCCATGGGAGTGTTCGACCAGCTCAACACCACCTTCCAGGGCATCGACGGGAAGGACTCGAGTTTCGACATCTACTCCTACGTGGGGTTGGGCCGGGTGATGTCCCTGTCCACCTTCGTCGGGGTGATCAACATCATCATCATCATGGCGCTGTCAACCTTGGGTGCTTTCCTGTACAACATCGCCGCCACCCTCGTGGGCGGGGTCAGCGTCACCTTGTCCGACGACTGAGGCCGATTCCTGCCTGGCCCCGACCCGCCCAGGGCGGGGCCAGGATTGGGTTTGGGAGAGACCACCCGGCTGGGGTAGTCTCATTCGGCGCCGTGCGTACGGGCCCATAGCTCAGTCGGTTAGAGCGCTTCCCTGATAAGGAAGAGGTCAGAGGTTCAAGTCCTCTTGGGCCCACGAGACACCGGGGCGGGAGCCATCGGCCCCGCCCCGTCGTCATGTGGCACCGGAACAGTCCCGATGTCACGGGCGGCATCGCAGCTCGGAGGGGAGATCGCCGTGAAGAAACTGTTCGTCGTCCTGGCCTTGGGGGCAGCAGGGTTCGCGGTCTGGAAGAAGATCGAAGCCGACAAGGCCGAGCAGGCCCTGTGGGCGGAGGTCACCGACCCGGTGACGTAGTCCGGGTGGACCTGGACGTACCCCGCCCGGCGGCGGGGACCAGGGGGCGTGGCGCAACTGGCAGCGCACGTGCTTTGCAAGCACGGGGTTACGGGTTCGAGTCCCGTCGCCTCCACCAACCACACCAGTGCGCGCATCCGGGCGTGCGGCCGAGACAGCGTGCTGACGCCCGATCCGGGTACCCGTCGGTTCCGGGCGGATACGGCCAGTCCGGTGCGGCGGTATCGGTTCCCGGTCATTGACCGGGTCGGTTCCGGTCAGCCGTTGAGGACGAGAACGAACGGCACGGTGACGCCGACGACAGTGGCGAACCAGGCCAGCCGGTGCCCGCGCCGGGCCGAGTGGCGTCGCCGCACCTGGGCCTGCACGGCGAGGACGAGCCCGAGTACGGCGAGGACGGGTGGTACGGCCAGCCAGGTGGCGGTGCCCGGAGCGCTGCAGTAGGCGCTCGGGTCCACCGCGGTGCAGCTGTCCGCGCCGAGTTTGGCGACGAAGAACACCACGGGCAGGGCGAGCAGGTCGAACAGGATGAGTATCGCGAGGGACCAGCCTCCGGTGCGATGCCGGTCGTCCGCACTCCCGTCCAGGGGCCCGGAATCGGGTGGTGCGGCGAGGTGCGTCCGGCCAAGATCAACCCGTGCCACCACGGCTCCTTTCGGCGACCTGCGGGCCACCGTAGCCGTGTGACCAGCCAATACGGAAAATCGGCGTGGCCGCGTTCCCTCGGTGGCCCATTTTCGCGGCACAGCGTCGCGACCTGGTTGCGGTGCGCTGCTGGAGGTGGGTTTCCGGCCTCACCGCGGACTCCGCGGGACCGCGGGTCCCCTGGCGGGGGATCGCAGGGGCGAGCCCTCCGGCTCCGGCGGGGACGGGACGGCGGCAGCGCATTGCCCGCCCCGGCGACGGCGTCTGGTCGGGCGTGACAGACTGGCCGTTACGCGAAGATGTCGGCGGCCCCGCGCCGCCGTTCCCTCCCTCGCCGGTCCCCGTGCCGGCCCGTCGGAAAGGCCGCTGGTGAAAGAGCCGCTGCCCTCGACCCTGTTCGCAACGTTGCACACGAACCGCGGTGATATCCGCCTGCAACTGTTCCCCGCGCACGCCCCACAGACGGTGCGCAACTTCGTCGGTCTCGCCGAGGGCAGCCAGGAATGGCGTGACCCGGCCACCGGTGAGGCCCGGACCGGCCCGTTCTACGACGGCCTCGCCTTCCACCGGGTGATCGCCAACTTCATGATTCAGGGCGGGTGCCCGGAAGGCACCGGCCGGGGCGGCCCGGGGTACTCCTTCGACGACGAGATCCACCCCGAGCTCACCTTCACCAAGCCCTACCTGCTCGCGATGGCCAACGCCGGGGTCCGCCGGGGCAAGGGAACGAACGGCTCGCAGTTCTTCATCACCGTCGTGCCGACGGCACACCTTCAGGGCAAGCACACGATCTTCGGCGAAGTGGCCGACCAGGCCGGGCGGGCCGTGGTGGACGCGATCGCGAGTACGTCCACCGACCACACGGACCGGCCGTTGGAGAGCGTCGTGATCGAGCGGGTCACGATCGAGCGCGGGTGAGTAGCGGCCCTTCGGGGAACGGTTCGCCGGGGGGTACCGGATCGATTCCGGTATGTCCCCGGCACCCCGACCGCGAGTCCTACGTCCGTTGCCAGCGCTGCGAACGGCCGGTCTGTCCGGAGTGCCAGCGGGTTGCGGCCGTAGGTGTGCAGTGCGTCGACTGCGTCCGCGAGGCGGCGCGTTCGGCCCCGGTGGCCCGGACGGTTTTCGGCGGGCGGGCGGCCACCGGCGCGACGGTCACCAAGACGATCATCGGGATCACCGTCGGTGCATTCGTCCTGCAGCTCGTCGGTGGCTCCGCGGTGACCTTCCGGTTCGAGTTCATCCCCGCCTACGCCGTTGCCGAGCCGTGGCGCTTCCTGACCTCGGCCTTTCTCCACCTGACCTCCTTCCCGCTGCACATCCTGTTCAACATGTACGCGGTGTGGTTGGTGGGCCCCTACCTGGAGAACCTGCTCGGCCGGGCCAGGTTCGCCGCCCTGTACCTGATCAGTGCTTTCGGCGGGTCCGTCGGTTTCTTCGTGCTGGCCCCGGCCACGATCGACGCCGGAGGGGTCTGGTGGGGCGGAGCCCTCGGCGCCTCCGGTGCGGTATTCGGCCTGTTCGCCGCCCTCCTGCTGGTGAACCGGCATCTCGGCCGGGACACTGCCGGGATCATCGGCATCGTGCTCATCAACGGGGCTCTCGGGTTCTTCGTGCACAGCATCGCCTGGCAGGCCCACCTCGGGGGGTTTATCACCGGCGCCGCTCTCGCCGCGGTGCTCACCTACCGCCCGCAGCGGCGGCGCGGTGAAATCCACCTACTCGGGATGGCGGCCGTGGCGGTCGGCCTGATCCTGCTCGTCATCGTCAAGGCGGCGAGCGTCCCGGCGGGTCTGCTGCTCTGAGCGTCGGCTCCTGGACCCTCGTTCCAGGGTCGCACGGCACCCGGACGGCGTCCGGTGGCGTTCTCGTCGATCGTTATCGCTCTGCTCCGGTGGGTTCCTGCGG
>JARRQM010000090.1:0-6229 GCA_037381765.1 Kineosporiaceae bacterium | reverse complement strand
CCCGGAGGGGGCGCCCCGGTACCCGATCGGGGATGGACAGGTGAAGACCAGCGCCGCCTGGCTCATCGAGAACGCCGGGTTCGGTCGCGGGTTCGGCCGGCCCGGTCCGGCAGCCCTGTCCGGGAAACACACTCTCGCCCTGACCAACCGGGGCGGGGCCACCGCGGAGGATGTGCTGCGCCTGGCCCGGCAGGTACGTGACGGCGTCCGGGACCGGTTCGGGATCGCTCTCGTCCCCGAACCGGTGCTCGTCGGCTGCACGCTGTAGCCGCCTCAGCGACCGGAGCCGCCGGGGCCGGTCAGCTGCCCTGAGCCAGCCAGGTGTCGACGCCGTCGAGGAGGCGTCGTTTCACCCGGGGAGGGGCCAACGACACCTCGATCGAGGAGCGGGCCAGCCCGGCAAGTCCGGCGTCGTCGATCCCGTGCACGGTGCGGGCGTCGGTGTACTGGTCGGCGAGTCTCGGCCCGAACAGCAGCGGGTCGTCGGCGCCGAGGGCGATCCGGGCACCGGCGTCGAGCAGGGCGGGCAGCGGCACCCGGTCGGCGGTGGGGTAGACGCCGAGGGCGACGTTACTCGACGGGCAGACTTCGAGGCCGATCCCGGCGTCGACGATCCGGGCCAGGAGGGCGGGGTCCTCTGTGGCGCGCACACCGTGTCCGAGCCGGTGCGGGGTCAACGCGTCGAGGGCGGTGCGCACGTGGTCGGGGCCGAGTAGCTCCCCGGCGTGCGGGAGGCCGGGGAGCCCGGCCCGTGCGGCGATCCGGAAAGCGGCGGCGAACTCCTCGGTGTCCCCGCGGCGTTCGTCGTTGCTCAACCCGAACCCGATGACGTTGCCGGGCCCGTCCCCGGCGTACCGGGCGGCGAGCCGGGCGAGGGCGCGGGCGTCGAGGGGATGCCGGATCCGGCTGGCCGCGACGATGACACCGACCTCGCAGCCGGTGCTCGCACTGGCTTCGCGGGCGGCGTCGAGAACGATCTCCAGCGCCGGGGTGAGACCTCCGACGTACTGCGCGTACGAGGTGGGGTCGACCTGGAGTTCGAGCCATCCGGACCCCTCGGCGGCATCGTCCTCGGCGGCCTCGCGGACGATCCGGCGCATGTCCTGTTCGCCGCGGACGCAGGCCCGGGCCGCATCGTAGAGCCGCTGGAAGCGGAACCAGCCGCGTTCATCGGGGGTGAGTCGGAGCAAGTGCTGTTCCCGCAGGCTCTCCGGTAGGCGGATACCGTGCCCGTGGGCGAGGTCCTTCAACGTGGCCGGACGCATCGATCCGGTGAAGTGCAGGTGCAGATGCGCTTTGGGGAGCAGGTGGACGGGCCGTGCCATGGGCCTGAGTCTGCCAGGTGGGGTCGCCCGGCGGTGCCCCCGTTGCGCATCGCCGGGCGACCCTGACCGGGCACGGGACGGCCTGTGACCGGCCCGTGCCCGGTCAGATCTGGTGGTTGCTGACCAGCTGGAGCAGGAACACGACGAGGGCGGCGAGTCCGACGAGGGCGACGACCCGGCTGAGTCCGCTGATGGCGGACTTGCCGAGGCCGGCGAGAACTTCGAGGGCCGTGGATGTCAGCCGCAGGACGGCGCCGAACAACCCTGCCCCCGCGAACAGGATGACGACGAGCGCGCCGAGCGCGAGCATGACCAGGGGAGGGTCTCCTCCGGCCGGTGCGGACTGGCTGGCGATGGCGCTGGATAGTGTGGTGAGTGCGAACATGACCCCTCCTCCGTGCACCCCTGTGGGGTGCGGGACCCGTGGTTTCGGGCAGGACGTCGGTGGTGCGGAGGTGACCCGGGCCGGGTAAGTCCGGCGGGTGTCTCACCGTGCTGCGCGGTGAGATGCGGTCACCGGGAGGAGGTACCGGTCGCCTCCCCCGGGGATCGGATATTTTCACTGAAGTTCAGCAGAACTTTCACAATCAGAGTACGATGAAGTGATGTTTCTAATCAATGATGATTGTGTGACGGATTCGCGCCAGATGGCGAGGGTACGCCCCCTCTCCTGGTGACCCGTCCGGCCTGTCGGACTTGAGGTGTTGCAGGCAGAGGCCTATCCTTCGGTGTCGGTTCGGCCTGCTGTCCGGGAGCTGTCCGGTTCGGATTGTTCTATACTGAACAAGTCTGTTACAGAACTGATAGTTCTCCATACCCTCCGTTCACCCCTGGGAGGTGTTCCTCGTGGCCGTTTCCCCGTACGGCACGGGTGCACTCGGCCGTCGGCTCAAGGAGCTGCGGGAACGCGCCGGACTGACCCAGCGCGTGATCGGTGAGTCCCTCGACGCCGACCGCCGGCTGTCCCCGGCACAGATCTCCTCCTGGGAGAGCGGTCGCGCCGTCCCGGCGACGGGGTGGGTGGTTCGCTATGCCCGGTTCCTTTCCGAGCTGGAAGGGCCGGGGGCGCCCCTGCTGACCGAGGCAGAACTCGAAGCCGAGCTGACCGCACTGCGCGAACTCGATCTGGGGCAGCAGTCGGGGGCCGCGGAGCCCGCGGAGAACGGTCTGTCCCCGACCCCCGGGCCGGATGACGGCCTGGGCACGTTCTGGCGGTTCCCGGACGGTATCCCGGTTCGGATCATCGGCACCCCGATGTTCGACAGCGTCGTCTCCGCGCTCCCCTACGCGGATCGCTGGCACCCCAACTACATGGAGTCGCTGCACAACGCCGATATGGACTCGACCATCGAATTGTTCGGCCATATCCGGGCCGCGAATCCGCTGAGCGACGTCCGCTTCCTGACCACCGATGCGATCCGCTCCGATGACCTCACCGGACATGTCGTCCTGCTCGGCGGCGGGGACAGCCTTTTCGGAGCCGGGCGTCGTCCCGCCGAAGAGGGCCCCTTGAGTTGGTTCTTCCGCCGCCTCGACCTTCCGGTGCGGTTCCGGCAGGCGGAGGGAGGCGACCCCGAGTTCGACACGGCCATCGTCGTCCGGACCGATGCCCGCGGTCGCCCCGATCCGCATGGCGGACATGAGCAGATCTACCGGCCGACCTTCCTGCGCGACCAGGCTTCGCGGACCGGCGCGCGCCTGGAGATCGCCGGGCTGCCCCGGCTGGAGTACGACTTGGGGTTGTTCGCCCGGCAGGTCAACCCGATGAACCTTCAGGCCACGGTGACCGTCTGCGCCGGCGTGTTCAATCGGGGGACCTACGGGGTGGTACGGGCGATCACGGACGGCACCTTGCGGGCGGGGAATGAGCAGTACCTCGCCGAGGCCTTTCCGTCGGGGACGTTCTGGATGCTCATGCGGGTCCCGGTGATCCAGGGCTCCCGGGGAGCCGACACCATCACCCCCGACCTCACCCGGGAGTTCCACACGGTTGTGTCAAGTTGATGACGGTCGGTCGGTGCCGGGGTGGAATCCCGAAGCGTTGTGGTGTCCCGTGCCAGGATGAGCTGTGGCGTCGAGCCCGGTGACCTCTCCGGTCGCCCGCACCGATCCGTCGGATGAGGGGCACTTCTCTTCCCACGCCGGTCTGTTGCGGCAGTTGCCGGACGCCGGTGCCGCGCGCCGGGTGCCGGATCGCGCCGATTTCCCCCGGCTCGTCGTCGTTCCGGCCAGCCGCCGGGATGCCCGGCTGGGACATGCTGCCGGAGTGGCACGGATGGCCGGCTGCCCCCTTCTCGTCCTGTGCAGCCGGGACATCGCGGCGCGGGACGTCGGTCAACTGCTCGACCAGGTCGCCGGTCCGGAGATCGTGCTCGCCGTTGATGTCCAGCGCGGGTTCGGCCGACATGAGGTGATCCTGACCACTGACTGGGCGGAACCGTACCGGGACGGGAATCCTCGGCGGGATGTTGCGCACAAGCGGAACCTCGGGATCGCCCTCGCCGTCATGCTCGGATTGCCGTCGGTGCTCTTCCTCGACGATGACGTGTTCGGCCTGACCGACGTCGACAAGCTCGACACCATGGCCCGGGGAATGGGGCTGGGAGCCCTGCGTGGTGGTTCCGTGGAGGCGGTCGGCTGGCGTTTCCTCGATTTTCCGGACAACTCCGTGGTGTGCCATGCGCGTCGCCGGCTCGGGCGTGCCCAGGACTCGTTCGTCGGCGGGGGCGGGATGCAGGTCGGCTGCACCCCGGCGACACCGTTCTTCCCCAATGTCTACAACGAGGACTGGCTCTTCCTGTTCGACCTGCTGGCCCGGGACTCCGTGGTCCTCGCCGGCGAACTCTTCCAAGGCGAGTACGATCCTTTCGCCGTTCCGGGGCACGCCGCCCGGCAGGAGTTCGGTGACGTGCTCGGGGAATCCTTGTTCGCACTCCTGCACGAGGCCGGGGGCGACCGGGGGCGCGGAGTGTCCGTTGAGGCGCTTCTGCAGAAGGCACTCAGTCCCCGCTGGTGGTGGGATCGCATCCGGGGCCGGAACGAGATGATCGGCGCCATGGTCCGGGAGGTCGCGAGCCACGGAGCCACCACGGAACAGGAACTGGCCCGGCGCTACGTCCCGCAGCGCGTCATCGAGTCCCTGGAGGCCGCTGCCAGACAGCACACCCCGGGCCTGCCGGATCGGTTCGCCGGATTCGTCGCCTCCTGGCGGGATGACCGGACGCGTTGGTGGCGTTTCCTCGAAGAGTTGAAACCACTCGATTCCGGTGATCTCGTCGAGGGACTGTGCCGTCTCGGGCAGTCCGATGTCGAGCTAGTCCCTTCCGGACTGTCTTCCTGACCTGTCCGCTCTTTCCCCGCCGTGACGGTTTCCCGGAGATCTCGCTGGCTCTAGACTCGTCAGAGCTGTCCTTTTTGTGCACCGCTCGTTGTCGCGCGCGAACCGTTCGGGGCCGACCCGACCCGACCCTGGAGGCCGCCGTGGGTGATTTCCGGGAAGTCGGCGTGAATCTCCTGGCCACGGTGATTGCTTTCGTTGCCGGGTTGGTCTTCCGCGCAGCGATCCACCGGTTCCGGACCCGACGTAACCGGGAGTTCTGGGGGAAGGGCTACCTCACGTCGGGGCCGATCATCGTTCTCGGCAGCCTGGAGTACCCCAATGAGGATGAGCCGACCGGACTCATCGGTCTCGGCGACACGCATGCCGTACAAGAAGTGGCTGCGGCTCTCGGAGAGCTGGGCGTCGACGCCGGCCTGTCGTACTCCTCTCGGCTCGGGGACGGCGACCAGCGGAAGAACCTAATTCTCATCGGGGCCGAGGAGGCGAACTTCCTCAGTGCGGATGTCGTCGAGGGGATCGGTTCCACCTTCCGTTTCAACGCGGACACGAGGCCGCTCACCCTTGTCGACTCTCGGGGTCGGCTCGGTCCTTTTGCGGCGGAATGGGTCGATGACGATCCGAACAAAGGGCTCAGGGCCGACTACGGGGTGCTCACCCGGGCCACCAATCCCCTGAATCCGGCGAGTTCCGTCGTCATGTTCGGCGGGCTCTACGGTTTCGCCACCTGGGCTTGTGCGCGGCTGATCAACCTCGACGAGTTCCGGGTGCCCTACCGGGAGATGATCCGGAGGTACGACACATCGAACTTCGAGTGTCTGTTCCGGGTCCAGGTGCGCGGAGATGTTCCCTACGCCTACGAGATCCTCGCCCTGCGCCCGTTGCCGTCCGGGCAACGGGAACGCCGGTGGCTCAGGTGGCGCCGGAACCGACCCTTACCCGGCGGCGGCGGAGCGGTTCCGGAGAGCCCTCTCGCCGGTCAGGTTCCCGAGACCTCGTCTGACGCTTGACGCTATTGTGTGCGGCCGCCGACTCTGGCGGCTGGCGGCTGGGGCGTCCCTGCCGTTTTCCGCTTTCAGCTTGGCTCGGCTGACGAGACACTCCAGGTCCTGTTCGGCAGCCCCGTCGCGCCGGCATATTTCGGTGAAGGACAGAGCCCGAAACACCTGCCGGGCAGCGCCTCGGTTGGAATCGAGGACGGCGAGGCGAACGCACGACGCCCCGTCTTCGAGTGCTTTCTCCTTGATCTCGGTGAGGAGGTGTCGGGCCACTCCCCGGCCCCGGAAATTCGGATCGACCCAGACGGATTCGACGTAGAGGACCTCCTCGCTCAGCCTGCGGGTCCGGGCCGTGGCGACGGGCGTCGGGGTGTTCTTGTCGGTGGCGAGGAGCCAGTCACTCTCCTTGAAACAGCGTTTCCAGTGCGATTCCGTCCAGGTGTGCTCACCCTGATCGAGGAAGGCGGACGGGGACTCCTCGAGCATGGCGAGCCGGATGGTTCGGATCGCCTCCCACTCCGATTCCTCCGCCCAGTGGTAGACCAGCGGATCGGCGGAGCCGTTTCGTG
>JARRQM010000089.1:0-9728 GCA_037381765.1 Kineosporiaceae bacterium | reverse complement strand
ACCCCGAATCCCGTCGATTCCGGGTACCCGCCTCCGGCCACGTCCCCGGCTCCGGCCCTGCCGGCGAGCCCGCCCCCACCGCTGCGCCGCCGCCGTCCCGCGATCATCGACCTCGGCGGGGATGAGGACACCTCCAACCCCTTCGGCTGAACCGGCCCGGACGTCGTAAACCCTCCCGGACCGGAGATCGCTGCGATGTTCGCGTTCGTCCGGGGTGTGCCGGACGTCACCGCGATCGGGGGAACGAACGGTGGAACGCGAGCACGTGATCCGATGGCGGTCCCGCAGGACGGGGATCCGCCGGAACGGTAGTCCGCGTTCCCTCCCCGAAACGGTGTCGCCGGAGTGCCGTCTCGTTCCTCCCGGCAACGGACGGAAGAAGACCTCCTGCCGCACCGTACCGATCGGCCACCCGGCCTGCTCCTGACCGTCGTCACCTACGCGATCGCCCCACCCGGCGGAGTCTTCATGGTGGCCTGGGGTCCTGCCCTGGTCGGGGCGATCCAGATCGTCAAGGGCCTGACGTTGCTCGCTCGCTGACGTTCCCGGGTACCCCGGGCCCGGCTGGCTACCGGGCCGGTGACGCGGTGGTGACGCGCTCAAGTTCCGTGCCGCGGACGCCGAGGCGGCAGCGGAGGAGGAGTGATGCCAATCGACGTGTTGTTCGTCGATGACGAACCGATGCTCCTGGCCGGGCTGCGGCGCCGGCTGAGGTCGGTCGCTTCGGGGTGGACGATGCGGTTCGCCGATTCGGGAGCCGCAGCGCTGGAGCAGCTGCGGCAACGGCCCGCCGACGTCGTCGTCTCCGATGTCCGGATGCCGGGAATGGACGGGGTGGAGCTGCTGACCCGGGTGCGCGACCGGTACCCGGCGACCCTGCGGGTGGCCCTGTCCGGGCAGACCGAGTTGGAGCAAGCACTGTCAGCGGTGTCGGTCACCCACCGGTTCCTGCACAAACCGTGCGGTGCGGATGTCTTGCAGACCACCGTGTCCGAGCTGATCGCGGTCAAGGAGCGGATCAGCAATCCCGAGATGCACGCGTTCGTCACCCACACCGGTGCCCTGCCGGCATCCCCCCTGGTGGTCGACCGGCTGAACGAGGTCCTGCTGGACCCGGACGCCTCGATCGAGACCATCGCCGAAGCGGTCTCCGCTGACCCGGCGATCACCGCGCGCGTGCTGGAACTGGCGAACTCGGTGCTGATCGACGCGGAACGGCCGGCCTACGACCTGCCCGGAGCGGTGGCGGTGCTGGGCCCTCCGCTGCTGCGGAACCTGGCCGCGGCCACGGCCGCCAGGGAAGCCTTCACCAGTGCCTCGGAGTCGCTGTCGACGATGGCCGCCGCCCTTGAGGAGCACAGCCTCGCCGTGGCCCAGTTGTCCGCCCAGATCGCCGGTGAATCCCTCGCCGGGACGGCCTACAGTGCGGGGATCCTGCACGACATCGGGCTTCTCGTGCTGGCCGCCCAGGCCCCGGGGCATTGGGCGGAGGTCGAGACCCGGATCGCGGCCGGCGCCGACCGGCTGGACGCCGAGGAAGCGGTGCTCGGGATCACCCATGCGCAGATCGGTTCACATCTGCTGGCCTTCTGGGGGCTGCCCGCCACCCTGTACGAAGCCGTCGCCTGGCACCACGACGCCCCCGCCCGGAGTTCCTGGACGATGAACCCCAACCACGCCGTGTACCTCGCCGAAACCCTGCTCACCCGCCTCGCCGCCGACCCTGCCGGCGACATCACCGCATTCGAGGACCTCGACGCCGCCTACCTGGAGTCCCTCCGGCTGACGGACCGGCTGCCCGGCCTCGTTCGGACCGCACGGAACCTCCTCACCGGCACCGAGGCCAACACCGAGGCCGCAGCCGGCACCGAAGCTGCGGCCGGCGCCACGGCCGGCTGACGCCGGCGGAGTGGTACTACCCCAGCCAGCCCCGCAGAGCCCGCTCACAGTCGAGGATGTCCCCGGCGCGCACCCGCTCATCGTCCCGGTGGGCCAGGGACGGGTCCCCCGGGCCGAAGTTCACCGCGGGGATCCCCAGGGAGCTGAACCGGGAGACGTCGGTCCACCCGTACTTCGGGGTCGCGGGGCGTCCGGTGGCGGCGAGGAAGGCGGCCGCCGCGGGCCGGTCCAGCCCGGGCCTCGCCCCGGCGGCGAGGTCGGTGACCCGCACCTCGTACCCGTCGAAGACCTCGCGGACGTGCTGTACCGCCTGCTCCGGCGTGAGGTCCGGGGCGAACCGGTAGTTCACCGTGACGACGCACTCGTCGGGGATGACGTTTCCGGCCACGCCCCCGCGGATGCCAACCGCGTTGAGCCCTTCCCGGTAGACGAGGCCGTCGACATCCGCCTCGCGGGGGGTATACCGGTTGAGCCGGTCGAGGATCTCCCCGCTGGCGTGCACCGCGTTGTGGCCCATCCAGGGGCGGGCCGAATGGGCGGCCACCCCGCGGGTGACGACCTCGACCCGCAGGGTCCCGTTGCAGCCGCCCTCCACTGCGGCCCCGGACGGTTCACCGAGCACGGCGAAGTCCCCGACCAGCCAGTCCAGGTGGTGCTGGGCCAGCCGGCCCAGACCGTTGAGGCTCGCCTCGACCTCCTCGTTGTCGTAGAACACGAAGGTGAGGTCCCGGTTCGGGGCCGGCACGGTGGCGGCGATCCGCAATGCCACGGCCACGCCGCCCTTCATGTCGACGGTTCCGCGACCGTGCAGCACCGCGTCCGGGCCGTCACCTTCCAGCCGGGTCGGCAGGGTCCCGGCGACCGGGACGGTGTCGAGATGTCCGGCGAGGACGACGCGTTCGGCTCGCCCCAGGTGGGTGCGGGCGACCACGGCATTCCCGTCTCGGAGAACCTCAAGGTGGCCGAGCCCGCGCAGGGCCGCCTCGACGGCGTCCGCCAGCGGCCCCTCCTGCCCGCTCGGGGAGGGCACGTCGCACAGCGCCCGGGTGAGGGTCACCGCGTCCACGGACAGGTCGAGGGTGACCGCCGCCGCGGACGTGGGGGCTCCGTGCCCCTCCGGGGCCTCAACGAAAAGGGACGTTACCGGCATATCGGGGCCATTCATGGAGGTGTCCACGCGGGCCACCCTACGGGCAGGCGGGGCCGTTCCTGCCGTCCCGGAGAACTGGCCTACCCTCCTTGGCATGACCGCTGCCGCCTCCGCCGGAGACCCGGCCGCCCCCCGGACCGCTTGGGGGCACGGCCTCGCCACGCGCACCGACGGGGGAACCGTCCTCGACACCTGGTATCCGGCCCCGGCGCTCGGAGCGCCGCCGGAGGACGCCAGCCCCTACGGGGTCCCGCCGGAACTCGCCGCCCTTGAGGGCGCCGACCCGCAGCGTCGGGTGCACCGGACGGTCGTCCGTACCGTCATCGACCTGGACGCCCCGCCCGCCGATGTCCCGGACGCCTACCTGCGGCTGCACCTGCTCTCCCACCGGTTGGTCCGGCCGCACGGCCTGAACCTCGCCGGCCTGTTCGGGATACTCAACAACGTCGTGTGGACCAGCCACGGCCCGTGCGCGGTGGACGACTTCGAAGCCACCCGGTTGCGGCTACGGGCGGCGGACCCCCGCGGCGGCCCGGTCCAGGTGTTCGGGGTCGACAAGTTCCCCCGGATGAGCGACTACGTGCTGCCGGCCGGGGTACGGATCGCCGATGCCGACCGGGTCCGGCTCGGCGCCCACCTCGCACCGGGGACGACGGTGATGCACGAGGGATTCGTCAACTTCAACGCCGGAACCCTGGGCACGTGCATGGTCGAGGGCCGGATCTCCGCGGGGGTCGTCGTCGGCGACGGCTCCGACATCGGCGGAGGCTCCTCCATCATGGGCACCCTGTCCGGCGGGGGGCAGCACGTCATCGGCATCGGGCGGCGCAGCCTGCTCGGGGCCAACGCCGGGATCGGGATCAGCCTCGGCGACGACTGCGTGGTCGAGGCCGGCTGCTACATCACCGCGGGCACGAAAGTCACCGTGCTCCCCGACGGTGACCTGGTCAAGGCCCGGGAGCTGTCCGGCCAGGACGGCTGGACCTTCCGCCGCAACTCCGTCACCGGGCAGGTGGAGGCGCTGCGCCGGGGCGGCACCGGTATCGAGTTGAACCCGACCTTGCACGCGGCCGAGTGACCCCATGCCAGGAACGTTCGGGGGCGCTCCGGCGCTGACGACACGGCGTGGCCGAACCCGCCCCGCCGGGCGGGGCCATGCCGAGGAGGGGTTCTTCCGGCTCGGCGCGGTGATCGCCGTCGTCGCCCTCATCGTCGCCGGCGGACTGATCTGGGTGTGGACCAAGGGGTCGGTGGGGGTACTCCCGGTACGCCCGCACTGCACCGCGACCACGGACGGCGCACCCGGTGAACTCACCCCGGAGCAGACCGGGAACGCGGCGATCATCACCGCCGTGGCGGTCCGGCGGGGGCTGCCTGCGCGGGCCGCCTCGATCGGGATCGCCACCGCCTTGCAGGAGTCGAAACTACGCAACATCGAATACGGCGACCGGGATTCCCTCGGACTCTTCCAGCAACGCCCCTCGCAGGGGTGGGGGACCCCGGAGGAGATCCTCGACCCGGTCTACGCCACGAACGCCTTCTTCGACGTCCTCATCAAGATCGATGGGTACGAGAACCTGCCGATCACCGAGGTCGCCCAGGAAGTGCAGAAGTCGGCCTACCCGGACGCCTACGCCCGGCACGAACCGCAGGCCCGGATCTTCGCCTCGGCGCTCACCGGGTTCTCCCCCGGCGCACTCACCTGCACGCTGAGCACGACCGACGGGGAGCGTGCGGAGGCCGGGCAGGACGGGATGACCCCTCGGGCGTCCGCCGTCGCCGCGGCCGCGGCCCGGGAGACCGGCCGCAGCGGTACGGCCGGCGGCGCCGACGGCGACCAGGTGCAGTTCACCCTCGCCGGACGGGACGGGCTGCGACTGTCCTGGAGCCTCGCCGAGTGGGCGGTCGCCCGGGCCGACGCCCTCGACATCGTCGCCGTCCAGGTGGACGGGAAGCGGTGGCGCCGGGACCGCCCGGGCGAGGGGTGGACGGCGGTCGAGAACGGTCCCGCGACCGGCACCGTCGTCGTCTCCGTCGCCAACGGGTGATCGCCGGGCCCATCATCCGGCCCTCGCCGTGATCAGCGCCGGTCGAGCGGGATGTACGCGCGTTCCGGGGCGCCGATGTACACCTGACGGGGACGGCCGATCTTGGTCTGCGGGTCGGCGATCATCTCCCGCCACTGGGCGATCCAGCCGGGCAACCGGCCGATCGCGAACAGTACGGTGAACATCTTCGTCGGGAAGCCCATCGCCTTGTAGATGAGTCCGGTGTAGAAGTCGACGTTCGGGTACAGCTTGCGTTCGACGAAGTAGTCGTCGTGCAGGGCCGCCTCCTCCAGCTGCATCGCGATGTCCAGCAGCGGGTCGCGCTGCCCGTGCTTGCTGAGGATCTCGTCGGCGGTCTGCTTGATGATGGCCGCGCGGGGGTCGTAGTTCTTGTAGACCCGATGCCCGAACCCCATCAGGCGAACACCGTCCTCCCGGTTCTTCACCCGGCGGATGAAGGTGGCGACGTCGTCGTCACTGGTGCGGATCTTCTCCAGCATCTCCAGAACCGCCTGGTTGGCCCCGCCGTGCAACGGACCGAACAGGGCGTTGATCCCGGCGGACACCGAAGCGAACAGGTTCGCCTGGGAGGATCCGACCAGCCGGACCGTCGACGTGGAGCAGTTCTGCTCGTGGTCGGCGTGCAGGATGAACAGCAGGTCCAGGGCGCGGGTCAGGACCGGATCGGCCGCATACGGTTCGGCCGGGAACCCGAACGTCATCCGGAGGAAGTTCTCCACCAGGCCGAGATTGTTGTCCGGGTACAGGAACGGCTGCCCGACGGACTTCTTGTAGGCGTACGCGGCGATCGTCGGCAACTTGGCGAGCAGCCGGATCGTCGACATCTCGACCTGTTCGGGGTCGAAGGGGTTGAGGCTGTCCTGGTAGAAGGTGGACAGTGCACTGACCGCGCTGGACAGCACCGGCATGGGGTGCGCGTCGCGGGGGAACCCGTCGAAGAAACGTTTCAGGTCCTCGTGCAGGAGGGTGTGCCGGCCGAGTTTGCGGGCGAACTCCTCCAACTCGATGGTGCTCGGCAACTCCCCGTAGATGAGCAGGTAGGCGACTTCGAGGAAGGTGCTCCGCTCGGCCAGCTTAGGTGATCTCGGAGGTACAGGAAGCCGTATTGACGAAGCCAGGATCGAGCGCCACGTACCCGGTACTCCTGAGCAACGCGGATGTGTCGACCCCGGAACCGCCGACGGTCGCCGGAATGACGGGGGTGCCGAGCGCGCCACCAGGGTGGTGGATGGTCACCGTCTGATCCTCGGACATGCGCACTCCTTCGCTGGTGAGAGTCTCGTCGGCACCGGCGGCACCGGACGAGGGAGGGCTTTCCGAGGTGCTTCGTGAGCGCCTCGGCGGAGACGCTACCCGCTGGTAGGCCCGGCCTGCCATCTATCCGAATGTGACCTGGCCGTCGGGCCGGGACAGGCGCTCAGGCGAGCCGATCCTCCAACCCGGCCAGACGTTCGTCGGTGGCGGTGATAGAGACCGGCCTCGGAATGTTCGATCCGGAACCCGGCGGCGAGCAGTGCGGCCCGGGCGGCCTCCCGCCGGGCCCGGTAGCGTTCCCGCTGCTCGGCCACATGGTTGTCGTCGTCGAGGACGGTGCCGAGCACATGCTGCACGGGGGCGGGCACCATCATCCCGGCATGTTTGCGGACCTCAAGCAGCTGCCGCACCAAGACGGGGTCCCCGGCGGCGAATGCGGCCCGGTACCCGGCCAGATTCGACTGTTTGCTCAACGAGTACACGGCGAGCAGGCCGCGATGGGAGCCACCGCACACCCGCGGGTCGAGGACGCTCGGTACCTCGGGGACGTCCCAACCGAGCTCGGCGTAACACTCGTCGCTGGCCACGACCACGTCATGGGCCCGCGCCCAGGCGACAGCCTCGGCGAGCTCCGGGACGGACAGCACCCGGCCGTGCGGGTTCCCCGGGGTGTTCAACCACAGCAACCGGACCCGGCCGGGGTGTTCACCCCGTACCGGGTCGTCCGCGGGGACGGGGCGGGCTCCGGCCAGCCGCGCCCCGATGTCGTTGGTCGGGTTGGCGGTGGCCGGGTGCACGACGGTATCCCCGGGGCCGAGCCCGAGCAGGGTGGGCAACCAGGCGACGAATTCCTTGGAGCCCACCGTGGGCAGGACACCGGCCGGATCGACCCCGGTCGCGCCGCGACGCCGGGCGAACCAGCGAGCGACGACCTCCCGCAGCCACGGTGTGCCGTAGGTCTGCGGGTAGCCCGGCGCGTCGGCAGCGGCGGCGAGCGCCTCCGTGGCGACGGCCGGGGTCGGGTCGACCGGGGTCCCCACCGACAGATCGATGATCCCGCCGGGGTGGCTACGGGCCGTCCGGGCGTACGGTGCGAGCCGGTCCCAGGGGAAATCCGGTAACCGCCGGGCCCCGGTCGTCCCACCGGGGCCCGTGGGCCCGGACCCGGTCAGCTGCCCTCGCCCTGCGGCGGCAGGGCCGCGACGATCGGGTGGTCCTTGGCGATCACGCCGAGTTTGGCGGCGCCGCCGGGCGACCCGAGGTCGTCGAAGAACTCGACGTTGGCCTTGTAGAAGTCCTTCCACTGCTCGGGCACGTCGTCTTCGTAGAAGATCGCCTCGGTCGGGCACACCGGTTCGCAGGCGCCGCAGTCCACGCACTCATCGGGGTGGATGTAGAGCGTGCGCTCACCTTCGTAGATGCAGTCGACCGGGCACTCTTCGATGCACGCCTTGTCCTTGACGTCGACGCAAGGCTGGGCGATGACGTAAGTCACGTGGATCCTCCTGAACATGTCACCGGGCCGCTGGACGGGCCCCGGCTGACGGGTCGCGACCTAGTATCACCGACGGACGGGGGTCGACGCGCACAAGGTGGTACTCGGCGACGGGCGTGGCGGAACCGATTCCCGGATGACCGGTCGGGGACGGGCCGGCCGGGGCGTCCGTGACGGTCGAAGGCGCCGGTCCGGACCCGCCCCGGCCCCGGCGCCGTACCACGTCCGGGCAGGTCAGGTGCGGTGGGTGGGCGCCGCGGGGGCAGGTCCCGACACCAGCGGCGGGACCTCGTCATTGGCACCGGGCGTTCCCGCTGTCAAGGGAACCCCAACCGTGGCAACTGTCACATGCCGGATCCGCCCCGAGGGGGTACCCACTAGGGGGTGCCAGGAATCGTGTCCGGCCCGGACCCGGACCCGGGATTCGGCTCGGACCCGGACCTGGATGCGGCCCCGGGCTCGGGATTCGACCCGGACCCGGACCCGGATGCGGCCCCGGGCTCGGGATTCGACCCAGGCCTGGCCCCGGATACGGGATTCGGCTCGGACCCGGATGCGGCCCCGGGCTCGGTGTTCGGTTCGGGCTCGCGCAGGTCGATAACCAGCGTCTCGCGCTCCCCGAACGGGTCCGCCACCGGACCAGCCGCCCCGGAACCGTCCGCCCCCGGAACGTCCACCCCTGGAACGTCCGCCCCTGGAACGTCCGCCCCCGGAACGTCCGCCCCTGGAACGTCCGCCCCTGGAACGTCCGTGCCCGGAGCGTCCCGCACCGACGCGGCGTCGATGAGGGCGTCACCGATCCCCCGCAACCGGGCGTCCCGGGTCCGTTCGAGGATGTCGGTGATCTCGGACCCGATGAGTTCATGCCGTTCCAGCAGGGCGTCCCGCAACGCGGCGACGAGGTCACGGTTCCCGGACAGGGTGGCCAGGGCGAGGTCCCGCTGCTCGTTGAGCACGTTCTCCAGCAACCGGCGTCCCTCGGGGTCGGCAAGCACCCGGCTGACCAGGTTGCCCTCGCCGAATCCGGCGCCCTGGGCGGCGGCGAAGGACACCAGGGTGCCCCCCATCCCGGCCTGGCCGACCATCTGGGCGGCGACTGTCGTCGCGTACTGCAGGTCCCCGCCCGGGCCGGTGGACACGTCGCCGAAGAACAGCTCCTCGGCCGCCTGGCCGCCGAAGGCGATCCGGATGAGGCCGAGCATCTCCTCCCGCGACCGGGTGTACACGTCCTCACGGTCGCTGTGCGCGAGCAGGCCGAGGGCCCGGGCCCGTTTCACGATGGTGAGCACCTCCAGCCGCCGGTGCGGGGCGACCAGCCAGGCGAGCACGGCGTGCCCGGCCTCGTGGGTGGCGATGAGCCGTTTCTCGTGCTCGGTGTACCCGACCGGGTGCCCGAGGCCGACCTCGGTGACCAGCCGGGCATGCTCGATATCGGCCCAGGACATCGCGCCCGCCCCGCGACGCACCGCGTGGACGAGGGCTTCGTCGAGCAGATGCTCGACCATCACCGGCGAGTACCCCTGGGTGACCCCGGCCAGCGCGTCACGCTGCTCACCGCCGTCGAGGTCGGGATCGTGCGCCTTCCGGTCGAGGAAGTGGTCGATGATCTCGCGGCGCCCGGCCTTGTCGGGCAGGTCGAAGACCAGGCGACGGTCGAAGCGTCCGGGCCGGAGCAGCGCCGGGTCGAGGTTGTCCGCCCTGTTCGTCGCCGCGATCAGCAGGATGTCGACCGGCTCCGGGCGGGGCCGCGGGATCTGCCGGTGCGCGGGCAGGACGAGGTTGACCGTGTCGGTGAGCCGGCCGCGCAGCTTCTGCCAGCCGGTCGGGTCGTCGAAGGACTGCAACTGGATGAGCAGTTCGT
>JARRQM010000088.1:0-6256 GCA_037381765.1 Kineosporiaceae bacterium | reverse complement strand
CCGCCGGTCCGTGGCCGGGACGGCATCCTCCTCGCGGCGGCCCTGCTCGACCTGCGCCGTTCCGGATCCCCTGGGCCTGGAACGGAACCGGAGCCCGCCCGCGCGGGGCCGGCCGAACCCCGTGGGTGAGGGCGCCGCCGCAGTCGGTTCCGGGGATGCCGCCGCTGGCTCCGGTGCCGCCGCAATGAGCTCCGGCGTGGCCCGGTACGCCATCGACGCCGGAGGGTCCCACACCCTCGTCCGGGTGCGGACCGGCGACGGCCACGAGCGCACCACACGGTGGCCGTCCTGTTCGATCGCCGCGGTCGGCCCGGAGCGGGCCGCCGCCGGGATCGCCGACGTACTCGCCCAGGTGCGGGCCGACCTGGCCGGCGACGGCCCGGTGCCGGGGTGTCTCGCCCTGTCCTCCTACCCGGTCGCGGCGGAGGCACCGGTCCCGGACGGGCTCGTCGAGGCCGTCACCGCGGCCCGCCCGCCCGGTCCGATCGTCCTGGTCAACGACGTGGTGCCGTTGCTGTGGGCGCCCCCGGTCCGCGGCCACGGGGTGGTCGTCGTCAGTGGGACGGGCAGCGCCGTACTGGCCCGGCACCGCGACGGTTCCGTGCGCAAGCTGGGTGGTCTGGAATACGTGCTCAGTGACTCCGGGAGCGCCTACCGGATCGCCCTGGCCGGTCTGCGGGAGGCCGTGCTCACCCTCGACGGGCTCGGCGCGGAGACCGAACTCGTCGCCCGGGCCGCGGCGTTCTACGGGCGGCCGCTGCGGGCCTTTGCCCGGGAGATCGCCGAACGCGACCGGGTCCGCGCCGAACTCGCCAGGTTCGCCCCAGAGGTGCTCGACGCAGCCGAGGGCGGTGACCCGGTGGCGGGTGCCGTCGTCGCCCGGGAGGCCGACGCCCTCGGCCGGCTCGCCGCCGCCGCGGTGCGTCAGCTCGACCTGGGGGACACTCCCGTGATCGGTATGTCCGGTGGCGTGCTCCGGGCCCGTGCCTCCTTCCGTGACCTGGTCACCGAGGGGTTGCACCGGTACGGGCTGCGGCCCCGGACCGGGGTGGCCGACCCGGTTGCCGCCGCCCTCGCGTTCGCGGAGATCGCCGAACGCGAGGGTGACCGGGTGCTCGGGCCGGTCGGCGGGCTCCGGCTCGTCCCCGGCAGGACCGCGGGGTGAACCGGGGCGGGCCGGCGCGGCGGCACGGGAGGTTGGGTCGCCGCAGCGGGGTGGGCCGGGGCGTCGTCGCCAAGGCGGGACGGGGCGTCGGGGCGCAGCCCGGGGACGTCCGGCCGCCGCTGCGGGAACTGTTCAGCTGAGCGGGGCATCCTCCGGGTCCGCCGCGAGCAGCCGCTCCACGAGGGCGACATCGGCGGGGTACGTGACCTTGACGTTCCGTCGTGTCCCCGGGACCAGGTGGACCGGCAGCCGGGAAAAGCGTTCCAGGGTGGCGGCGGTATCCGTGCCGTGTTCGCCGGCGGCCGCCGCCTCCGCGTAGGCGGCGAGAAGCTCCGCGGCCCGGAACGCCTGTGGCGTCTGCACCGCGACGAGCCCCGGGGACGCCGGTACGTCCGGTGCCGGGGCGCCCGCCGCCGGCACGTCGGCGGACCTTGTTCCGTTCGTTCCGGGATCCCGCGGGAGCAGGTCATCGGCCGCCACCCCCGGTACGGCCCCGCCGTGCGCCGCGGCCACGTCGATCACCTTCCGGAACAGGTTCGCACCGGCGAGGGGCCGGGCCCCGTCGTGGATCACGACGACGTCGATGTCTCCGGCGGCAACGGCCGGGGCGAGATGGGTGAGTGCGGCCTGCTCGGAGGCGTGCCGGCTGCTCCCGCCGGTGACGACCGCGACGGTGAGGCCCGGGCACTCCTCGGCGAGGGTGCTCCGGGCCAG
This sequence comes from Kineosporiaceae bacterium, assembly GCA_037381765.1. Classification (GTDB taxonomy): domain Bacteria; phylum Actinomycetota; class Actinomycetes; order Actinomycetales; family Kineosporiaceae; genus JARRQM01. The sequence continues at coordinate 4,377 of JARRQM010000088.1, read as the reverse complement.
CGCGGCGTCCTCCGGGCGGATCACCAGCACCATCGCTCGCACCGCCGGGACCTCCGCGGCCTGGAGCAGCGACCAGGAGATCACCCGGCGACCGCCCAGCGGCAGGTACACCTTGTTCATCCCGGCGCCCACCCGCGTCCCGCTGCCGCCGGCGAGGACGACGACAGCGGCGTGTGGCGTGGTCGGTGGCATGGACCCGACCCTATGGCGTGTCCCGGGGGTCCGCTCCGGGGCTGCGCGGCATCCGGACGGTGCCCGTCCTCGGGCGGGCCGGGCCCGGGCCCGGCCGGGACCGGCGCTACCGTCACTGCCGGAAGCGGTGCCCCGACCGATCCGCGACCTCCGGCGGGGCACCGGAGGACACCGGTCGTGCTGCGGCCATCCCTGGCGAGGAGCCCCTCATGTCGAGCACCGGGTCGTCGAGCGCGGGTTCGTCCGGAACCGGGGCGTCGCCCACGGGACTGCCGAGAACCGGACTCGGGGTCGACGTGCACGCCTTCGCCCCGGACGGGGACGGGCGCCCGCTGTGGCTGGCCGGGCTGCTCTGGTCGGATCAGCCGGGTCTGGTCGGGCACTCCGACGGTGACGCGGTCGCCCACGCCTGCTGCACGGCCCTGCTCACCGCGGCCGGGCTGGGGGACCTCGGGTCGCAGTACGGGGTGTCCGAACCGGAATGGGCCGGCGCCTCCGGCGTCCAGTTGCTCGCCGAAACCGCCCGGCGGGTGCGGGCTGCCGGGTTCGACATCGGTAACGTCGCCGTCCAGGCGATCGGGACCCGTCCGCGGATGTCCGGGCGGCGGGCGGAAGCCGAGAAGGTGCTCTCCGAAGCCTGCGACGCGCCGGTGACCGTGGCTGCGGCGACCACCGACGGACTCGGCTTCACCGGGCGCGGCGAGGGACTGGCCGCCGTCGCCACCGCCTTGGTCGTTCCGCGCTGACCGGCCGGGCCACGGGGACGGCCCCGGACGGCTTCCGGACACGGTCGGTGAGGGGGCGGGGCCGTGGGGTGGTGCGTGTCGCAGTCGGGGCGGTCGCCGGGCCGGGCATCGAGGCCGTCTCCCGTCCTCCGGCGGGTGCGCCGACGGTTCCGGTGCCCGCCCTCGCCACCCGGTTTCCCCGAATTTGAGGATGTCGTGGGACGTAGGTCCCCTGTCGCTCCGAGGTAGCGTCTCGTAAGCACGTCATCATGTATCTGTCGCCCGTTTCACCCTTCGTCATCTCCGTCCGTCCGCCTCCGTCCGGGGAGTCGGGGCAGCCCGGCAGTGATCACTATGAGTGACAATCCGGTGGTTCCCGGAGTGCCCCGTCCGGATGCCGAATCCACCCGGGTCGTCCAGGAGGCGGTGGGCCGGCTCTCCGACCGGGTGCCCGAACTCGGGGTGTACTTCTACCGGCACCTGTTCGCGATGATCCCTGAGGTCCGCCCGATGTTCCCGGACAACATGGCGGATCAGCGGTTGCGGCTGGTCCGGGCTCTGCTCAACGCCGTGTACGCGATCGGTGACCCGGTGCGCGCGGAGGTGGAATTGCAGCGGCTCGGGGAGATCCACTACTACCGGGGTGTCCGCGAGGACCAGTACCAGTACGTCCCGCACGCCCTCCTGCGCGCCCTGCGTGACCTCTCCCCCGGAGAGTTCTCCACCTGGCAGTCCTCGGCCTGGATCAGCGTCTACTCGTGGATGACCGCGCATATGGTCGCCGGGGCCCGCCGGGCCCAGCTGCGGGAGGAACCCCGCACGCCCGGCGCCGGTCCCCTCCCGGTCCGGTAGCGGCCCGCTGCCGTTGCCCCGGCAGCGATCCCGGCGTCAGGGGCGCCCCGGATCCGGCGGGGTCCGGGCGTGCCGATCGCCACCGGGACCGCCGGTAGCCTGTCCCGGTGAGCCTGCGTCTGTTCGATTCCGCCGCCCGCCAGCTCCGGGACTTCGTCCCGCTCGTCGCCGGCCAGGTGGGGATCTACGTATGCGGCGCCACCCCACAGTCCTCCCCGCATATCGGCCACGTCCGCGCCCAGGTCAACTACGACGTGTTGCGGCGCTGGCTGGTCCGCCTCGGCTACCGGGTCACCCTGGTGCGCAACGTCACCGACATCGACGACAAGATCCTCACCCGCTCCGCCGAGGCGGGTCGGCCCTGGTGGGCCCTCGCCTACCGGTACGAGCGGGAGTTCGGCGCCGCCTACACGGCCCTCAACGTGCTCCCGGCCAGCTACGAGCCGCGCGCCACCGGGCATGTCGTGGAGATGCTCGACCTCGTGCGGCGCCTGATCGAGGCCGGGCACGCCTATCCGGCCGCGGACGGCAGCGGCGACGTGTACTTCGACGTCCGCTCGTACCCGGAGTACGGCGCGCTCACCCGGCAGTCCCTGGAAGATATGGAACCCGCCGCGGACGCCGACCCCCGCGGCAAGAAGGACCCCCGCGACTTCGCCCTGTGGAAGGGCGCGAAACCCGAGGAGCCGGAGACCGCGGCCTGGCCGTCGGCCTGGGGCGCCGGGCGTCCCGGCTGGCACCTGGAATGCTCGGCGATGGCCACCCGCTACCTGGGCGCCGAGTTCGACATCCACGGCGGGGGTCTCGACCTGCGGTTCCCGCATCACGAGAACGAGCAGGCGCAGTCCCGGGCGGCCGGCGACCCGTTCGCCCGGTACTGGCTGCACAACGCCCTCGTCGTGTTCGGCGGCGAGAAGATGAGCAAGTCCCTCGGCAACACCCTGTCCATGGAAGTGCTGCTCACCCGGGTCCGCCCGGTCGTGTTGCGCTACCTCCTCGCCGCCGCGCACTACCGGTCCAACATCGAGATCGGTGATGACGAGGCCAGCGGCGAACGGTTCGCCGAGGCCACCGTCGCCTACGAACGGATCGAGGGGTTCGTGCAGCGCGTCGCCGAGGTCGGCGGGGACCGGGTGGCCGGTGCCGACCCGGCCACGATCGACCTGCCCGAGACGTTCACCGCGGCGATGGACGACGACCTCGGTACCCCGGCGGCGCTGGCCGTACTGCACGACACGGTCCGGGCCGGGAACGCGGCGTTGGACGCCGGGGACAAGGACGGTGCCGTCGCGCATGCGCTCGCCGTCCGGGCCATGGCTGACGTGTTCGGTGTCGACCCGTTCGATCCGCACTGGGCCGGGACGGGGGGCGGCGCGGCCGGATCGGCCCGTGACGCCGCACTGGACACCCTCGTCCGGGCGGAGCTGGACGCCCGTGCGGCGGCCCGCCAGGCCCGGGACTGGGCCGGCGCCGACGCGATCCGGGACCGGCTCGCCGAGGCCGGGATCACCGTCGAGGACACCCCGGACGGGGCACGCTGGCATGTGGAAGGGCGGTCCTGATGGCGGGGAACAGCGGGCGGCGTGGGGCAGTGCGCCGGACGGGGTCGAAGAAGGGCGCGACGGTCGGGTCCGGCGGTCAGCGGCGTAAGGGCCTGCAGGGCAAGGGCCCCACCCCGAAGGCCACCGAACGTACCGGGCACCCGGCGGCGCGCCGCGAGACCGCCGAGGCCCGTCGCACCGGTTCCGGAGGCGCCCGCGGGATGGCTGCCCGCCGCACCGGTTCCGGCCCCGAACTCGTCGTCGGTCGCAACCCGGTGGTCGAGGCCCTGCACGCGGACGTTCCCGCGCGCACCCTGTACGTCGCATCCCGGATCGACGCCGACGACCGGGTGCGTGCGGCGTTGCAGATCGCCGCCGACCGCGGGCTCGCCCTGCTGGAGGTGTCGAAAACCGACCTCGACCGGATGAGCGGCGGGGCCGTGCACCAGGGCCTCGCCCTGCAGGTTCCCCCCTACACGTACGCCCACCCCCTGGACCTGCTCGACCGGGCCGCGGAGACGGGGCGGGCGCCGATGCTCGTCGCCCTCGACGGGGTGACCGACCCGCGCAATCTCGGCGCGGTGATCCGTTCCGCCGCGGCCTTCGGGGGGCACGGGGTGATCGTTCCCGAACGCCGGGCCGCCGGGATGACCGCGGGCGCCTGGAAGGCCTCGGCGGGGGCCGCCGCCCGGGTCCCCGTCGCCCGCGCCGCCAACCTCACCCGTACCCTCGTCGAACTGCAACGTGCCGGGGTGTTCGTGGTCGGCCTGGACGCCGGCGGAACGGCCGGGATCGGTGATCTCGACGTGCTGGACGGTCCGCTCGTCCTCGTCGCCGGTTCCGAGGGGGCGGGGCTGTCCCGGCTCGTCCGGGAGACCTGTGACGTCGTCGCGTCCATTCCGATGACGTCGGGGACCGAGTCGCTCAACGCCGGGGTCGCCACCGGGATCGCCCTCTACGAGATCGCCCGCGCCCGCCCCTGACCCGGGGCCGGGGTCCGGACCGGGGCAGCGGGGAGGGGACAGTCGGGCCGGGGCCGGCGGGCCACACGGCGGCAGAGCCGGGCC
>JARRQM010000087.1:4877-11881 GCA_037381765.1 Kineosporiaceae bacterium | reverse complement strand
GTGCCACATCAGCGAGCCCCGGATCAACGATCGCATCCGTGTTCCTGAGGTGCGGTTGGTGGGACCGAATGGTGAGCAGGTCGGGATTGTCCGTGTGGAGGACGCTCTGCGACTGGCTCAGGAGGCGGACCTCGACCTGGTCGAGGTGGCTCCGCAAGCTCGGCCACCTGTCTGCAAGCTCATGGATTTCGGGAAGTTCAAGTACGAATCCGACATGAAGGCCCGTGAGGCCCGTCGGAATCAGGCGCACACGGTCCTGAAAGAGATCCGGCTCCGCCTGAAGATCGACCCGCACGACTACGGCACCAAGCGGGGCCACGTCGAGCGGTTCCTCAAGCAGGGGGACAAGGTCAAGGTCATGATCATGTTCCGGGGTCGGGAGCAGTCCCGCCCGGAGATGGGCTACCGGCTGCTCCAGCGGATGGCCGCCGACGTCGCCGAGTACGGCTACGTCGAGTCCAACCCGAAACAGGACGGCCGGAACATGATCATGGTGATCGGGCCGTTGAAGAAGAAGGCCGAGGCGAAGGCCGAGCAGCGCCGCCGCCGCCTCGGGGAGGACGAGGAGACCGGGACGGACGCGGCGGACGCCGGCGCCGACGGCGCGACCGCCTGACCGGTCGGCGTCTCCCACCCCTCCACGACCGCACGACCCCGCACCGCCCCGGCGGATGCGGTGCGCCCGCCGCACCGTTCCGCCGCGGTGCGGTGCCGACGCAGTCCGGAGCGGCGGGGGGAACACCGCGCCGCCCCGTGGCGTGGACCGACGAAGGTTCCGCGCCACGGTGGCGCGGGCGACGAGGAGACGGCAGCCATGCCGAAGAACAAGACGCACAGCGGTGCGAAGAAGCGCTTCCGGGTCACCGGCGGCGGCAAGGTGATGCGCGAGCGCGCCAACCGCCGCCACCTGCTCGAAGGCAAGCCGACCACCCGCACTCGCCGCCTCGCCGTCGATGTCGAGGCCTCGTCCGCCGACACGAAGGCGATCAAGCGGCTGCTCGGCAAGTGACCGCCTGAACCACCTGCCGCCGAACCCAGCAGCCGATCACCGAGGAGACATCACGTGGCACGCGTGAAGCGGGCGGTCAACGCCCAGAAGAAGCGCCGGGAGACCCTGGAACTGGCCAGCGGCTACCGCGGCCAGCGGTCCCGTCTGTACCGCAAGGCCAAGGAGCAGGTCACCCACTCCCTCGGCTACGCCTACCGCGACCGGCGGGCCCGAAAGGGCGACTTCCGTCGGCTGTGGATCCAGCGGATCAACGCCGCGGCCCGCGCCAACGGCATGACCTACAACCGGTTCGTCCAGGGGCTCAAGGCAGCCGGGGTCGAGGTCGACCGTCGGATGCTCGCCGAACTCGCCGTCAACGATGCCGCCGCGTTCGCCACCCTCGTCGGGATCGCCCGCGAGGCGCTGCCCGCGACCAGCGGGGGGTCGGCGGCCTGAACCGCCGGTCACCGCGCGACACGGTGGGTCGCCCATCGGGCGGTAACGACCACCCCGGGCGCCCGGACACCCCCGTACTCGCCAATCCCCGGTCCGACCGGGTGAAGGCGGTGCGGCGGCTGTCCGGGCGTTCGGCACGTCTGCGCGAGGGACGTTTCCTCGCCGAGGGGCCGCAAGCGGTCCGCGAGGCGGTGCGGGCGCATGCCGAAGCCCTCGCCGCGGGACGGCCCGGGGTGGTGCACACGCTGTACGCCACCACCGCGGCAGCGGCCCGGTACGAGGAGATCACCGGCCGGGCCGGTGCCGCCGGACTACCCGTGCACCCGGTCACCGACGAGGTCCTCGCCGCGATGGCGGATACCGTGACCCCGCAGGGCCTGCTCGCCGTTTGCGGCACGGTCACCGTCCCGCTGGAGGTGGCGTTGGCCGGCCCGCCGCGGCTGGTCGCGGTGCTTTCCGAGGTCCGCGACCCGGGGAACGCCGGGACGGTGATCCGGGCTGCGGACGCCGCCGGAGCCGATGCCGTCGTGCTCACCGACGCGAGCGTGGACGTCCACAATCCGAAATGCGTCCGGGCGACCGCGGGCAGCCTGTTCCACCTCCCCGTGGTCGCCGGTGAACCGCTGCCGCGGGTGGCGGCCGCCCTGCGCGGGGCGGGTCTGCGGGTTTTCGCCGCCGACGGGGCAGGCGACCTCGACCTCGACGACCTGCTCGACGACGCCGGGCGGGATGCCACCGGCGGGGGACTGGCCGGTCCGGTCGCCTGGGTGTTCGGCAATGAGGCGCGGGGTCTGACCGCCGGGGCCCACGCCCTCGTCGACGGTGTCGTCCGGGTCCCCGTACACGGCCGGGCGGAGAGCCTCAACCTGGCCACCGCGGCGACCGTATGCCTGTACGCCGCCGCCCGGGCCCAACGCCGGGGCCCCGGGCGACGGACCAGGTGACGGGATGGTCCTCCCGACCGGGGCCTGAACCCGGCCCGGGGCGGGAAACCCTGAACGAACCGGACCGGGGAATCTGAGAGGATCGGAGCGCCCGCGGCGCCCGCCCCGCCGGTGCCCTCCGCGGACGTGACATTGCCCCTTCCGACGACTGGACCCGACCCCATGTCCGGACCCACCACGTCCTCCGACCCCGCCGAGGCGGCCGTGCTCGACCCGCAGCGGCTCGACGCCGCGGTGACGGACGCGCTCGCCGCCATCGCCGACGCCGGTGACCTCGGCGCGCTCAAGCAGGCACGTCTCGACCATGCCGGTGACCGCAGCCCGCTCGCGCTGGCCAACCGCGGGATCGGCGCGCTGCCCGCGGCCGAACGCAAGGAGGCCGGTCAGCGGATCGGCCGGGCCCGCGGCCAGGTGCAGCAGGCGCTGGTCGCCCGGCAGTCCGAGCTGGAGGCCGAACGGGACGCCCGGGTGCTCGTCGAGGAATCCGTCGACGTCACCCTTCCGGTGCAGCGGGTGCCGGCCGGTGCCCGGCATCCGCTGGAGACGATCAGCGAGCGGATCGCGGACGTGTTCGTGTCCATGGGGTGGGAGATCGCCGAGGGCCCCGAGGTCGAGGCGGAGTGGTTCAACTTCGACGCCCTCAACTTCGACCCGGACCACCCGGCCCGGCAGATGCAGGACACGTTCTTCGTCGACCCGCCCGAGGCCGGTCTGGTGCTGCGTACCCACACCTCCCCGGTGCAGGCCCGGGCGTTGCTGGAACGCGGTGCGCCGCTGTACGTCGCGGTGCCGGGCAAGGTGTTCCGCACCGACGACCTCGATGCCACGCACACCCCGGTGTTCCACCAGGTCGAGGGTCTTGCCGTGGACAAGGGCCTGACCATGGCGCATCTGCGGGGCACCTTGGACCATCTGGCCCGGGCCATGTTCGGCCCCGAGGTACGCACCCGGTTGCGGCCGTCGTTCTTCCCGTTCACCGAGCCGAGCGCGGAACCCGATGTGCAGTGCTTCGTCTGCGGCGGAGCGGACCGCACCTGCCGCACCTGCAAGGGCACCGGCTGGATCGAGTGGGGCGGCTGCGGCATGGTGCACCCGAATGTGCTCCGCGCCTGCGGTGTCGACCCGGAGGTGTACACCGGGTTCGCCTTCGGTATGGGGATCGAGCGGACCTTGATGTTCCGGCACGGTGTGGCGGACATGCACGACATGGTCGAGGGCGACGTCCGGTTCAGCCGGCACTACGGCATGGAGGTCTGATCCGATGCGCGTCCCGATGTCCTGGCTGCGCGAGTACGTCGCGGTACCCGAGACGGCCACCGCCGAGCAGGTCGCCGCGGACCTGGTGCGGGTCGGTCTGGAGGAGGAGGCGATCCACGGCGGGGAGGTCACCGGCCCGCTGGTGGTCGGCCGGGTGCTGGACTTCACCGAGGAACCGCAGAAGAACGGGAAGACGATCCGGTGGTGCTCCGTCGACGTGGGCGCGCACAACGTCCGGGTCGGCACCGGCACCGGCACCGACCCCGGAACGGGCACCGGCGCCGGGGATGCCGCGGGCCGGCCCCGCGGCATCGTTTGCGGTGCCCGCAATTTCGCCGTCGGTGACCTCGTCGCCGTATCCCTGCCCGGGGCGGTGCTCCCCGGCGGGTTCGTGATCAGCGCCCGCAAGACCTACGGGCACGTCTCCGACGGGATGATCTGCTCGGCCCGCGAACTGGGTCTCGGCGAGGACCACGCGGGGATCCTCCGGCTGGCCGAACTCGGTGTCGACGCCGAACCCGGAACCGATGCCCTCCCCCTGCTCGGCCTGGCCGAGCGGACCGTCGAGGTCAACGTCACCCCGGACCGCGGGTACGCGTTCAGCGTGCGCGGGGTGGCCCGGGAGTACGGGCACGCCACCGGGGCCGCCTTCACCGACCCGGTCGACCCGGACGGGCCGCCGCCGCCGGCACCGACCGCGGACGGGTTCGCGGTGCGCCTGGACGACGGCGCCCCGATCCACGGGGTGCTCGGCTGCGACCGGTACACCGCGCGGGTGGTACGCGGCGTGGATGCCGCCCGACCGTCCCCGGCCTGGTTGCAGCGCCGCCTGGAACAGGCCGGGATGCGCCCGATCTCGCTGGCCGTCGACGTGACGAACTACGTGATGCTCGGGGTCGGGCAACCGTTGCACGCCTTCGACCTGGACACCCTCACCGGGCCGATCGTGGTGCGCCGGGCCCTCCCCGGGGAACGGCTGACCACCCTCGACGACGTCGACCGGGCGCTGGACCCCGAGGACCTGCTGATCACCGATGACGGGGGGCGTCGGGTCCTCGCCCTGGCCGGGGTGATGGGCGGGGCGAGCAGCGAGGTCTCGGCGACCACCCGCAACCTGCTGGTCGAGTCCGCGCACTTCGACGCGGTGAGCGTGGCCCGTGCCTCCCGGCGGCACAAGCTGTCCACCGAGGCGAGCCGCCGCTACGAGCGCGGCGTGGACCGTGACCTCGCGGCCCGGGCGGCGGACCTCGCGGTGCGGCTGCTCGTCGAGTACGGCGGCGGCGAGCCGTCCGGGGTCACCGACACCGACCTGCGGGGCCCCGTCCCGCCGATCACCATGTCCGTGGACCTGCCGGCCCGGATCGTCGGCGTGCCGTACACCGCGGAGCAGGTCACCGGCACGCTCACCGAGATCGGCTGCCGGGTGGAGCCCTCCGGTGACGGCGTCCTGACCGTGCACCCCCCGACCTGGCGGCCGGACCTGCGGATCGGCGCCGACCTCGCCGAGGAGGTGGCCCGGCTGCGCGGCTACCAGGACATCCCCTCGGTCGTCCCGGTCGCTCCGGCCGGTCGCGGGCTCACGCACGGCCAGCGGGCGCGCCGCTCGGTGGCCCGGGCACTGGCCGAGCACGGCTTGGTCGAGGTGCTGTCCTACCCGTTCGTCTCCCCGCTGGTGCACGACGCTTTCGGGCTCGCCGCCGACGATCCGCGGCGGACCGCGCTGCGGCTGGCCAACCCGCTCTCCGACGAGCAGCCGGAGCTGCGGACCTCGCTGCTGCCGCCGCTGCTGGAAACCCTGCGCCGGAACGTCGGGCGGGGGCAGACCGATCTCGGCCTGTTCGAGATCGGTCTGGTGGTGAACCCGTCCGGGAACGCCACGGCCCCCCGCCCCGGGGTGGCCGGCCGGCCGTCCGCCGAGGAGCTGGCGGCCCTGCACGGGGCCGTGCCCGACCAGCCCCGGCACGTTGCCGTCGTGCTCACCGGGCAGCAGGTACCGGCCGGCTGGTACGGGCCCGGCCGGGCCGCGGACTGGACCGACGCCGTCGACGCGGCCACCCGCGTGGTCCGCACCGTCGGTTTGGTGGCGGATGTCGCCGCGGATGAACGTGCCCCGTGGCATCCGGGACGGTGCGCGCGCATCGAGGTCGATGGCCGGGCCGTCGGACACGCCGGGGAACTGCATCCGAAGGTTGTCGCCGCGCTCGGCCTGCCGGACCGGACGGTGGCCGCAGAGGTGGACCTCGACCTGCTCACCGCCCTGTCCGGCGGGGTCCGCCGGGCCGTGCCGGTGCCGACGTTCCCGGTGGCCAAAGAGGATGTCGCGCTCGTCGTCGACGCCGCCGTGCCGTCCACCGCGGTCGAGGCGGCGCTGCGGGACGGGGCCGGGGAGCTGCTGGAGTCGGTGCGGCTGTTCGACGTGTACACCGGTCCCCAGGTGGGGGAGGGCCGGAAATCCCTGGCCTACGCCCTGCGGCTGCGGGCCGCCGACCGGACGTTGACCGCCCAGGAGTCGGCGGAGGCCCGGGATGAGGCCGTGGCCGTGGCCGCGGACCGGGTCGGGGCGGTTCTCCGTGGCGCCTGAACCCGGGGCCACCGGGGACGCCGGCGCGCCGTCGGCTCCGGTGCCGTCAACCCCGGTGCCGTCGATTTCCGGGGCACCGTCTCCGGGGCCGCCGGTTCCGGGGCCGTCCCGGGTCGCCCTGGTCACCGGGGCGGGCCGGGGGATCGGCCGTGAGGTGGCGTTGGGTCTGGCCCGGGCCGGGCTGGCCGTCGGGCTGCTCGGCCGGACCCGGGAAACCGTGGCGGCGGTCGCCGCCGAGATCGCGGCCGCGGGCGGGCGGGCCGTACCGGCTGTCGCCGACGTGCGCGACTTCGCCGGGGTGCGGGCCGCCGTCGCGGCCATCGGCGGCGAGCTGGGCGGGATCGACCTGTTGGTGAACAATGCCGGGGCGATCGAGTCGACCTCCGGTCCGGTGTGGGAGGCCGACCCCGAGGAATGGTGGCGGGTCGTCGAGACCGACCTGCGCGGCCCGTTCCACGCCGTGCGCGCCGTCGTACCGGACATGCTGGCCCGACGCGGCGGCCGGATCGTCGACCTCAGCTCCGGGATCGGCGCCGGGGACCGGGACGTGCACGCCGGGTACGCGGCGGCGAAGGCGGGGTTGTTCCGGATCGCCGGGAACCTGCACGCCGCCGGGTTCGACCGGGGTCTGCGCGCCTTCGAGGTCGCCCCCGGGGTGGTCCGTACCGATATGACGGAGGCCATGCCGATGCATGCCGGGCGTACCGCGTGGACCCCGCCGCAGCGTCTGGTCGACCTGGTCGTCGCGGTCGCCGCCGGGGAACTCGACGCCTGGTCG
>JARRQM010000087.1:0-4811 GCA_037381765.1 Kineosporiaceae bacterium | reverse complement strand
GTCCGGGATCAGCACGGTTCCGGTGGTGGTGTTGGGCACCGGATCCGATGGAGACCGCGGTCACCTGCTCCTGGGCGGGACAGGTGTGGTCGTGCGGTGCGGGTCGGCCTCATGTTTCACCGGCGGAACGAGATCCAGTGCGAGGTCTTCCGGCGGGACCTGATGGCGGGGGCGGCCCTGCGGCCGCGCGGGGCCGGGGGCGGGGCGGGGACCTTCGTCGGTGGTCAAGGATGACCCGGCGGGGGCCTACCTGGTTGCGTGCGTGACGGTGGTCCAACCCGGCGGAATATCTTTGCGAAACCATGTATAGTCATGCGTCATGACTTGGAGCGTCGCTGTCGCCGGTGCGAGCGGGTACGCCGGGGGGGAACTGCTCCGCCTACTGCTCGACCACCCCGAATTCGAGATCGGTGCCGTTACCGCGGCGAGCAGCGCAGGCTCCCGGCTCGGCGCCCACCAGCCGCATCTGACGGCCCTCGCCGACCGGGTGATCGCGCCGACCACCCCGGACACCCTCGCCGGGCACGACATCGTCTTCCTCGCCCTCCCGCACGGGGCGAGTGCCGCCCTGGCCGCCGCCCTCCCCGCGGACACCCTCATCGTCGACTGCGGCGCCGACCACCGCCTGGTCGATCCGGCGGACTGGTCCGACTTCTACCCCGGGGAACATGCCGGGAGCTGGCCGTACGGTCTGCCGGAACTGCCGTACCCGGACGGCACCCGGCAGCGGGAGGCACTCGCCGGGGCCCGGCGGATCGCCGTCCCCGGCTGCTACCCGACCGCGGTCACCCTCGCGCTCGCCCCCGGGTTCGCCGCCGGGCTACTCGCCCCCGACGTCGTCGCCATCGCCGCGAGCGGGACCAGCGGCGCCGGGCGCAGCCTCAAGCCGCACCTACTCGGCAGCGAGGTGATGGGGTCGATGACCGCCTACGCGGCTGCGGGGACGCACCGGCACACCCCGGAAATGGAACAGAACCTGCGGGCCGTCACCGGCGGACCGGTGCGGGTGAGTTTCACCCCGACGCTGGCCCCGATGTCCCGGGGGATCCTCGCCACCTGCACGGCCCCGCTGCGTGACGGCGCGGACCCGGCACAGGTCCGTGCGGCGTGGCAGCGGACCTACGCCGGGGAACCGTTCGTCCACCTGCTCCCGGAGGGGCGGTGGCCGCGGACCGCCGACACCCTCGGCGCGAATACCGCCCACGTCCAGGTCGCCGTGGACGAACGGGCCGGACGGGTACTCGCCGTCGCCGCGATCGACAACCTCACCAAGGGGACCGCGGGCGGCGCCGTCCAGTCCGCGAACCTCGCCCTCGGCCTCGTCGAGACCATGGGCCTACCCGTGACGGGGCTGGCGCCGTGACACTAGCGGACACCCGTAGGACGCGTGGCCCGGCGCCTCACCGGGTTCCGACTGCTCGACCCGCACCCCCTCAGGAGCACGACATGCGTCTGGTCGTCAACCAGCAGGCAGTGGCCGTCGTCCGGTTACCCGCCGGGAGCAGGCTCCCGCACTGGGCCTCCGGGGCCCCGCTGGTCAATGTCACCTTCACCGAGGACGAGACGAGCATCGTCTGCCCCACGTCCTGCCTTCCCGATGACCTGCCCGGTCCGGTGGAGGGACCGCTGGTGGCTGTCAACGTCGTCGGGGAACTGGAGATCTCCCAGGTCGGGGTGATCGTCGCGTTGCTGCGTCCGCTCGCCGCGGCGGGGATCCCGGTCCTCACCGTCTCGACGTTCAACACCGACTGGATCCTGGTCCCCGCGGCGAAGGCCGCCGCGGCGGCCTCGGTGTGGCGCGCGGACGGGCACGACGTCGTCGACGCCGGGATCCGGGAGGCCCGGTGAGCGTCACCGCCGCGCGCGGGTTCCGCGCCGCGGGGATCGCGGCCGGGCTGAAAAGCGGCGGACGCCGCGACGTCGCCGTCGTCGTCAACGACGGGCCGCTGCGGCACGGTGCGGTCGTGCTCACCGGCAACCGGGTGCAGGCCGCCCCGGTCCGGTGGACCCGCGACGTGCTCGCCGACGGCCGGGTGGCCGCGGTCCTGCTGAACTCCGGCGGAGCGAACGCCTGCACCGGTGAGCCCGGCTACGCCGACACCGGGCGGAGCGCCCGGGCCCTCGCCGGGCACCTCGACGTCGACCCCCACGAGATCGCCGTCTGCTCGACCGGACTGATCGGGGTGCGGCTGCCGATGGCGGCGTTGCTGCCCGGGGTGGACCGGGCGGTGGACTCCCTCGGCCCGGACGGGGGCCCGGCCGCCGCCGAGGCGATCCTCACGACGGACTCCGTCCCGAAGACCGCGGTGGTCACGTCCGGCGGGTGGACTGTCGGCGGGATGGCCAAGGGCGCGGGCATGCTCGCCCCCGGGCTGGCGACCATGCTCGTCGTGCTCACCACCGACGCCGTTGCCGACCCGGCGGACCTGGACGCCGCGCTACGCGGGGCGACCCGGGTCACCTTCGACCGGGTCGACTCCGACGGGTGCATGTCCACCAACGACACCGTGCTGTTGCTCGCCTCCGGGGCGAGCGGGGTCACCCCGGCGGCGGCGGAACTCGCCGAAGCGGTCCGCCAGGTCTGCGCCGACCTGGCCCGGCAACTGATCGCTGACGCCGAGGGGGCCAGCCACGACATCGCCGTGGACGTGGTGGCCGCCGCCACCGAGGCGGACGCCGTCGAGGTGGGGCGAGCCGTGGCCCGCAGCAACCTGTTCAAGGCGGCCGTGTTCGGCAACGACCCGAACTGGGGCCGGGTTCTCGCCGCCGTCGGCACCACCGCGGCGGTCTTCGACCCCGACCAGCTCGACGTGGCGATCAACGGGGTGCCGGTGTGCCGGGCCGGCGGGGTCGGTGCGGACCGTGACCTCGTCGACATGTCCGCCCGCGAGGTCCGGGTCGTCGTCGACCTGCATGCCGGCGACGCCACCGCGACGATCTGGACCAACGACCTCACCCACGAGTACGTCCACGAGAACAGCGCCTACTCCTCATGAGCGAGCACCTACCCGAACCCGTCGACAGCCCTGTCCCGCCCCTGGACACCGTCCCGCCCACGAACAGCCCCGCTTCCGTCGCCGCCCTGACCGCTGCCGACAAGGCGGCCGTCCTCGTCGAGGCCCTGCCCTGGTTGCGCCGCTTCCACGGGGCCATCGTCGTGGTCAAGTACGGCGGGAACGCCATGATCGACGACGACCTGCGCCGGGCCTTCGCCGAGGACATGGTCTTCCTCCGCTCGGTCGGGGTGAAACCTGTCGTCGTGCACGGCGGCGGCCCGCAGATCTCCGCCATGCTCACCCGGCTCGGCATCACCTCCCAGTTCCGCGGCGGCCTGCGGGTCACCCCGCCGGAGGCGATGGACGTGGTCCGGATGGTGCTGGTCGGCCAGGTCGGGCGGGAACTCGTCGGGCTGGTCAACGCGCACGGACCGATCGCCGTCGGGCTGTCCGGGGAGGACGGGGGCCTGTTCCGGGCCCGCCGCCGCCCGGCGCTCGTCGACGGCGAGGAGATCGACGTCGGCCTCGTCGGGGATGTCGAGGAGGTCGACCCGGCCGCGGTTCTCGACCTCATCGAGGCCGGCCGGATCCCGGTCGTCTCCAGCGTCGCCCCCGACGAGGAGGGGGAGGTCCTCAACGTCAACGCGGACACCGCCGCGGCCGCCCTCGCCTCGGCCCTCGGCGCGGACAAACTCGTCGTGCTCACCGACGTCGAGGGCCTGTACGCGGACTGGCCGGATCGCACCTCGCTGCTCAGCGAGGTGACCGCGGACCGGCTCGACGCCATGCTGCCGGGCCTGGAATCGGGCATGGTGCCGAAGATGGAGGCGTGCCTGCGGGCGGTCCGCGGCGGAGTGGGGGAGGCCACGGTGATCGACGGACGGGTGCCGCATGCGGTGCTACTCGAAGTGTTCACCCCGGAAGGGGTCGGCACCATGGTGCTGCCCGACCCACCCGCGGATGCGGTGGGGCCCACGGACGGCCCCGCGGATGCGGTGGGGCCCGGCGATGAGGAGACCACCCGGTGAGTCCGGACCTGCAGCTATCCACCGCCGGACTGCCCGGCCGGGCCTGGACGGACCGGCACGGGGCGGCCCTGATGGGCACCTACGGCACCCCGCAGCGGGTACTCGTCCGGGGCGAGGGCTGCTACGTCTGGGACGCCGACGGCAACCGCTACCTCGACCTGCTCGCCGGACTCGCGGTGAACACGCTCGGGCACGCCCACCCGTTCCTCGTCTCGGCGGTGACCGCCCAACTCGCCACCCTCGGGCACGTGTCGAACTTCTTCGCCACCGCCCCCCAGGTCGTCCTCGCCGAACGGTTGCTCGACCTGCTCGACGCCCCGGCCGGGTCCCGGGTGTTCCTGACCAACTCCGGGACCGAGGCCATCGAGGCCGCGTTCAAGCTGGCCCGGCGCACCGGGCGGACCCGGATGGTCGCCGCGGAGGGCGGTTTCCACGGGCGGACCCTCGGGGCCCTCGCGCTCACCCACAAACCGGCCTACCGGGAGCCGTTCGCCCCCCTGCCCGGGCCGGTCGTGCACGTGCCGTTCGGCGATACCGGGGCGCTCGCCGCCGCGGTGGACGGGTCGGTGGCGGCCGTCGTCCTCGAACCGGTCCAGGGTGAGGCCGGGGTCCGCCCCGCGCCCCCCGGGTACCTCGCGGCGGCCCGGCGGGCCTGCGACGAGGCCGGTGCCCTGCTGATCCTCGACGAGGTGCAGACCGGTATCGGACGTACCGGTGCCTGGTTCGCCCACCAGCACGACCATCTCGGCGGCGGGGTCCGCCCCGACGCCGTGGCCCTGGCCAAGGG
>JARRQM010000086.1:0-6304 GCA_037381765.1 Kineosporiaceae bacterium | reverse complement strand
GCCCGCCGCTCACTTCGCGGTCCGCCGGGTAGCGCCCTTGCGCTGGCTCGGCCGCAGCACCGGCGTCCCCGTCTCCACCGCCGATAGCCGCATGGCCGCACCGTGTTCGGCGAGCGCCTGGACGAGAGCCTCACTACTCGGCTCCGGGGCGAGCACGTCGACCCGCAGTCCGTGCTCCTGCGCGGTCTTCGCGGTCGCCGGACCGATACAGGCGATCACCGTCGTCGCATGCGGCTTCCCGGCGATCCCCACCAGGTTGCGCACCGTCGAACTGGACGTGAACACGACCGCGTCGAACTGGCCGGTCTTGATCGCCTCACGGACCTCCGCCGGCGGCGGGGCCGCCCGCACCGTCCGGTAGGCGGTGACGTCGTCCACCTCCCAGCCGACCTTCTGCAACCCGGCGACGAGCGTGTCCGTCGCGATATCCGCCCGGGGCAGGAACACCCGGTTGATCGGGTCGAGCACCTCGTCGAACGGCGGCCACACGTCGAGCAGCCCGAGCGCGGACTGCTCGTGGTCCCCGGTCGGCACCAGATCCGGTTCGATCCCCCAGTGCCGCAGTGCCGCCGCGGTGACCCCGCCGACCGCCGCCACCTTCAACCCGGCGAAAGCCCGGGCATCGAGACCGAACTCCTCGAACTTCTCCCGGACCGCACGCACCGCGTTCACCGAAGTGAACCCGATCCACTCGTACCGGCCGTCGCTGAGCCCCTTGACCGCCTTCTCCATCTGGTGCGGGGTCCGCGGCGGCTCCACCGAGATCGTCGGCACCACCTGCGGGACCGCGCCGTGCTCGACGAGCCGGCCGACCATCGACGACGCCTGTGCCTTCGTCCGCGGCACCAGCACCCGCCACCCGAACAACGGCTTCACCTCGAACCAGGAGGTGAGTTCGCGCTGCCCGGCGCCCGGACCGACCACGGCGGTGACGGTCCGACCCAACCGGGCCGCCGGAACCTCCCGGGCCACCTCCCCGAGAGTGCAGGTGACGGTCCGCTGCGCGACCGTCGTCCCGTCCGCGGTCACCGCTACCGGGGTGCGCGCCGCGCGCCCCGCGTCGAGCAGCGACGCCGCCGCCGCGACGATGTCGTCGACCATGCCGAGCACGACCACCGTGGTGTCGTCACCGCGGTGCCGCGTCCAGTCCACGTCGACGTCATGCGGGTGCACGACATGGACCTCGACCACACCGGACGGCGTCAACGGCACCCCCGCATACGCCGGGACCGCGGTCACCGCGGACACCCCGGGGACGATCTCGAACAGCGCGCCTTCCTTGCGGACCGCGGCGAGCTCCTCGGACAGCCCGGTGAACGTCATCGGGTCACCGTCCATCAACCGGACCACCCGACCGCCCCGGCGGGCCGCCCGGGCAACCAGTTTCGCGCGGGCCGCCCGGGTCAACGGCAGCCCGTCCTCGCCGAACCCGGCGTCGACGACCTCGACGTCGCCGTGGCAGCGGGCCTCCACGAGAAGGCGGCGGTCCAGCTGGTCGACGATGACGACATCGGCTTCGGCGAGACGGTCGGCTCCCCTCATGGTGAGCAGCCCGTCATCCCCGGGCCCCGCCCCGACGAACGAGACGTGCGCGGTCGTGCCGTTGCGCGTGCGCGGGGAACTCACAGCTCTCCCTCTCCTGCCTGGCTGGTGCGTGGACGTTCGGGCATGTCAGGGCGGGACGCGCCGGAACCGGACCTGCCGGAACCGGAGACACCGCTACCGGACTCACCGGAACCGGGTACGTCGGGCGGGCGGGCCGTGAGTACGGTGCCGGCGCCGTCAGCGAGCAGGTCGGCGGCCAGCCTGCGGCCCGCCTCCGCGGGTTCCTCACCGGCTGCGGCGACGACGTCACCGCGCAGCACGGTACCTCCGTCCGGGGAACCGACGAGACCGCGCAGCCGCAGCACCAGCCCGCCGGACCGGTCCGGACCGTTCACCTCGGCGAGCCCCCCGAGAGGTGCCGAGCAGCCCGCCTCCAGGGTGGACATCAGGCTCCGCTCGGCCAGCACCGCCGCCCGGGTCTCCGGATGCTCCAACGGGGCGAGGGCGGCGAGCACCCCGGCGTCACCTTCCCGGCACTCCACGGCCAGCGCACCCTGTCCGGGTGCGGGGAGCATCACCGACACGTCGAGTACCTCGGTGACGGCACCGTCGCGGCCGAGGCGGCGCAGCCCGGACAGGGCGAGGACGACGGCGTCCAGCTGCCCGTCGGCAACCATGCCGAGCCGGGTGTCGACGTTCCCGCGGATGTCGACGACCTTCAGGTCGGGCCGGGCCGCGAGCAACTGGCAGGCCCGACGCGGGGATCCGGTGCCGACCACGGCCCCGGGCGGTAGGTCGGCGAGGCCGAGGCCGTCCCGGGCGATGAGGGCGTCCCGCGGGTCCTCCCGCAGCGGTACAGCGGCCAGTTCCAGGCCCGGCGCCGCGGCCGTCGGCAGATCCTTGAGGGAGTGCACGGCCAGGTCCACCTCGCCGGCGAGCAGCGCCTCCCGTAGCGCCGAGACGAACACCCCGACACCGCCGAGGCTGCTCAGCGGGGCCCGGGAAAGATCGCCCGCGGTCGTCACCTCGACGAGGTCGACCCGGATCCGTCGCCCCGAGAGCAGCGCGGCCGCCTCGATGTCTGCGGCCATCAACCGGGACTGGGCGACGGCGAGGGCGCTGCGCCGGGTACCCAGGCGCAGCGTCGTCGTCGCCCCCGAACGCGCCGGGGTCGGGGTGGTCGTCGTCATACGGTCCCTCCGCGGGCCTCGGCGATCTGTCCCGCAGTAGTGAGTTCCTCGCCGCGCAGGCCGTCCGAGCCGATCCCGGTGACGGCCGCGGCCTGCGCCGGGACGAGCCCGAACAGCTGGCCGAGGGCGTCGGCGTACATCGACCCGTTCGGCTCCGAGGCCAGCTCCTTCACCCGAACCGTCGGGGTGTGCAGCAACTTCTCCACGACCCGGTGCACGGTCTGGCGGATCTCCGCGCACACCCGTTCGTCGACCTCGCCGAGCCGGCCCTCCAACCGGGCCAGTTCGGCGTCGACGACCTTGCCGGCCATCGCGCGCAGGGCGACCACGGTGGGTGAGACGGCCGCTGCCCGGACCGCGGACAGGTACTCCCGGACCTCGGCCGCGACGAGTTCGCGGACCTGGGCGAGGTCGGCGCCGACCGCTGCCTCGGCCAGGTGACGGCCGAGGCGTTCCAGGTCGATGACGGTGACCTCGGGCAGGTCGTCGACCCCGGGGTCGATGTCCCGGGGCAGCGCCAGGTCGACGTACACCTGGACCCGCCCGTCCCGCCGGGTGGAGGCGGCGCGGGCCACCGGCAGGTCGACGACGTGCCCGACCGCCCCCGTGCAGGACATCACCAGATCGGCGCCGGCCAACAGCTGCGGGAGGTCCGACAGCGGGGCTGCGGTCCCCCCGGAGGTCTCGGCGAGCCGGGCGGCCCGTTCCGCGGTGCGGTTCACGATGGTCAGCCGGGCCACCCCGGCCCGGGCGAGGGAGGCGACGGCCAGACCGCTCATCGCGCCCGCCCCGACGACCAAGGCGTGTACCCCGGTGAGCGGGCCGAGCACATCCGTGGCCTGTTCCAGCCCGGCCTCGACGAGGGAATGCCCGGCCCGGTCGAGGCCTGTTTCGGCGTGGGCGCGTTTCCCCACTTTGAGGGCGCGGCGCAGCAACCCGCCGAGTACCCGTCCGGACGCCCCGGACTCGGTGGCCTCCCGGTGCGACTGCCGGACCTGGCCGAGGATCTGTTGCTCGCCGAGCGCCATCGAGTCCAGCCCGCAGGTCACGGTGAACACATGGGCCACGGCGGCCTCGTCGTAGTGCACGTACAGGTGGTCGGTGAGGTCGGTGAGGTCGACACCGGTGGCGGCGGCCAGCCCGGCCCCGATCTCGGCGACCCCGCCGTGGAACCGGCTGACCTCGGCGTACACCTCAAGCCGGTTGCAGGTGGACAGCACGACCGCCTCGGCCACGTGGTCGCCCCGGCACAGCGAGGACTCCAGGTCGCGGCAGGCCCCGGTATCGAGGGCGGCCCTTTCCAGCAGCGTGATCGGCGCGGTCCGGTAGGACAGACCAACGACCAGCACACTCATGTGGCGACCTCCGCGGCGTGTCCGCCGTCACCGTCGACGGCGGTCCTCCTGACGTCGGCGGCCAGCCGGGTGGCCAGCCTCCGCTGTTCGTGGAAGGCGAGGATCTGTAGTTCGGTGGACAGGTCCACTTTGCGGACCATGACCGCCTCAGGGGTGTCGAGCACCACCGGAGCAAAGTTGAGCACGCTCGTCACGCCGGCGGCGACCAGCCGGTCGTACACATGCTGCGCGGAGCCGGCGGGGGTGGCCACCACCCCGATGTGGATGTCCTCCTCGGCGACGACCCGTTCGAGGTCGTCGACCGGCCGGATGGTGAGCCCGCCGACAGTGTGCCCGATCACGGCGGGATCCGCGTCGAGGAGGGCGGCCACGGAGAAGCCGCGGGACACGAACCCTCCGTAGTTGGCCAGGGCGTGCCCGAGGTTGCCGACCCCGATGATGGCGACCCGCCAGTCCTGGGTGAGTCCGAGTTCCCGGGAGATCTGGTAGACGAGGTAGTCGACCTCGTAGCCGACCCCGCGGGTGCCGTACGACCCGAGGTGCGACAGGTCCTTGCGGAGCTTGGCCGACCCGACGCCGGCGGCGGAGGCGAGTTCCTCCGAGGAGACCGTCTCGACCCCGCCCTCGGCCAGTGAGGTGAGCGCCCGCAGGTAGACGGGCAGGCGCGCGACGGTGGCTTCGGGAATCCCGTCCCGCGGCGTTCGCGCCTGGCGGACCAGGGGAGCCGGGCGATGGGGAGACACGGGCAGGCCTGTTCCTTCGCAAGAGAGGCGGTGGGGACGCTCCCAGCGTAGGCACTTGTGAACGTGTGCACAAAGTCGACGGGACACACTCCCGGATACTGGACGAACTCCACTGCATTGAATAGTCAAACGAACACCCAGAGTGACAACATGGAGGGCGGCTACCCTCCTGGCTACCCGGTGTCCCCGGAACGGAGCAGTGCGTCCCGCAGGCGCACCTCATCGACACGGAGCGCAGCGTGTACGCGCCCGTCCAGCAACAGGACGGGGATCGTCTCCCGGTAGTCCCGCACCCAGGCCGGGTCGTCGGTGATCACCCGTTCCTCCCAGCTCACCCCCAGGTCGGCGCCGACCCGGGCGACGACCTCCCGGGCCTGCGCGCACAGGTGACATCCCGGCCGCCCGATCAGCGTCATCCGTGACACGGAAGGAACCCTAGGCCGGACCGACCGGGTCCGCCCGCCCACTACAGTGACGCCCATGGCGGCCGGGAGCAGTCCAGGGCGCCGAGGGCCGGGTGAACCGGGACGGGACCTGGGCGCGGCGGCGTTCTTCGACGTCGACAACACGATCGTGCGCGGCGCCTCGGCCTACCACCTGGCCCGCGGCCTGTACGCGCGGCGTTTCCTCACCGGCCGGGACATCCTCCGCTTCGGCTGGGAACAGGCCCGTTTCCTGCTCCGCGGGGAAAGCCTGAGCCGGGTCGCGGACATCCAGGAACGCGCCCTCGGACTCGTCGCCGGACACCCGGTGAGCGAATTGCGGGCCCTCGGCGAGGAGGTCTTCGACGAGGTGATGGAGGACAAGATCTGGCCCGGCACGCACGCCCTGGCCCGGATGCACCTCGACGCGGGGCACCGGGTGTGGCTGGTCACCGCCACCCCGGTGGAGATCGCCGAGGTGATCGCCCGGCGGCTGGAACTCACCGGCGCGCTCGGCACCGTGGCCGAACACGTCGACGGGATCTACACCGGGCGTCTCGTCGGCCGGCCCATGCACGGCACGGCGAAGGCCGAGGCGGTGCGGGCACTCGCCGAACGGGAAGGCCTCGACCTGGCCCGGTGCTCGGCCTACAGCGACTCGGCCAACGACATCCCCCTGCTCTCCCTCGTCGGACACCCGTGTGCGGTGAACCCGGACCGGGCACTGCGCCGGTACGCGCAGGCACACGGCTGGCGGATGCGGGAGTACCGGACCGGCCGCCGGGCCGCCATCCTCGGACTCCAGCTGGCCGTGGGCGCGGGGATCCTGGTCGGCGCCGCCGCGGGGGCCGCGACCTCCCGACGGGCCCGCCGCACCGCAACCGCCCGGAGGGCCCCGGGCGACCGGGAGACCCCGGGCGGCTGAGCACCGGCCGCCGGGGCGCCCACCGCCGGGGCACCGGCCGGCCGGACAAACACCAGCCGGCCGGTCAGAAGAGCACCGGCCGGACGCCAGCCAGCCGGGCACCGGCCGGCTGGACACCGGCCGG
>JARRQM010000085.1:0-11414 GCA_037381765.1 Kineosporiaceae bacterium | reverse complement strand
CCGGGAACCGGTGTACCGGCCGGTTCTTGGACCGGCCCACGGATCCGGCCCGGAACCGGAGCCGGTCCTCGGACCGGCCCCGGGGTCAGTCACCGGACTTGTCGAAACGTGCCCGCAGGGTCCGCACCCCCGCGACGTAGCGGTGGGTGTCCGGGAGCAGCCCGGTGCGCTGCACGCTGGCCAGCCCCTGGTAGTACCCGGCCACGGCGAGGGGTTCGGGGGCGATGGCGAGCAGGCAGGACAGCAGGGCCACCCCGGCGAGGACGTTGTCCTCGGCGTCGAGGAGGTCGAGTCGTCGCCCGACGAGGATCGAGGCCCAGGCGCCGGAGGACGGGACGATCTGCATCACCCCGATCGCGTTGGCCGGGGAGACCCGGTGCTGGTCGAAGCCGGACTCCCGGTAGGCGACGGCGAGGGCGAGGGCCGGGTCGACTCCGTACCGTTTGGCGGCGGTCACCAGCATCGCCTGCACCTGCAGGGAAGTCGGGGCCGGGCGTTCCCGGGCGGCGATCCGGTTCAGCACCGCCGCCCGGACGACGGCGTCGGGGTAGGTACGGCCGAGGGAGGCCGCCGAGGTGGACGGGGTGAGCCGGGTGCGGGGGCGGGCCGCGCGCCGCGGGGTCGAGGGGGGCAGGGCCGGCCGGGACGTCCGGGTCCGGCCCCGGGGCGCGGTCCGGCGCAGGGCGGCCCGAACCGGGGCACCCGGTCTGGTCGGGACCCGGGAACGGGCGAGCAGCGCGTCCAGCGGGGTACTGGGGGCCGGCCAGGCCCCGGGCCGGTCCCCAGGGGTGCGGAACTCCCCGGTGGGCTGCCGGCCGCCGGCGGCGTACAGGCCGCCGGGGACGAGTTCGAGGTGGTCCTCGGGTACGGATACGTGTCCGGGGGCGGGGCGCGGGGCTGCCGGATCGGGGCGTGGTGCGGGTGCCGGGGATCCGGCCGGAACGTCGGGGCGGATCAGGGGGTCGGCGGCGGCGGAGCCGTGCGGGGTGGTTCCGGTCCGGGCGAAGGCCAGCCGGTCCGGGTCGGGCCCGCTGCCCAGCGTCGGTATGGGGCGGCGACGTCGTCGGCCCATCGCGACCTCCTTGTCCGCGGCCTCCCGAGGGGGACAGGTGTTGTTCCTGCCCGGACCCGGTACGACCCAGTGTTGTTACAGACCAGTGTTGTTACAGATTGCTGGTAGACGGTATCGGAAAGTAGTCAATCGTGGGAGGAGGCGCTGCGGGGTGTCCGTCCCGGGACTGCCGGGCTCGGACCATCCGCCGTTCGCCGACATGGCAGTCTGGGCGCGTGGACGACCTCGACTCCCTGGTTCCCGGCTGGCTCACCCTGCCCGCTGTCGCCGAGCGGTTCGGCACCGACATACCCCGGGTCCGCCGGCTCGTCCGGGACGGCGATCTCCTCGCCGTGCGCCGCGGTGAGCCGCGGGTGCTCAGCATCCCGGAGACCTTCCTTGACGGCGACCGGCCGTTGCCGGACCTGCGGGGCACGCTCACCGTGCTCGCCGACGCAGGATTCGACGAGGAAGCGGCGCTGCGCTGGCTGCACACCGCCGACGACAGCCTGCCCGGGACTCCCGTCGACGCGCTGCGCGCGGGCCGTCGGACCGAGGTCCGGCGGCGGGCCCAGGCACTCGCTTTCTGATCTGCCGCGACCTGACCCGACCCGTTTGCCGTGCCGGCGGCAACCGCGGTGCTCGCCGCGGTCACCGCGGCTGCCGCAGCTGCTACGGCCGCCGCAGCTGCTAGGCCCGTGCGGGGGACTGTTCCCGGGGTACGGGAACCCACCGTTCCTCGGCCCGGCGCACCGCCCGGGCCCGCCGTAGGGCGGGCAGGACGAGACCCATCCGCCGGTTGACCGGGACCTCGACCCTGCGGTCCAGCACCTGGAAATGGGATTCCTCGACGGCGACCAGTGCCGCCTCGCGCAGGGCGACGGAGGTGTTCAGGCATTCCCGGCTGGTCGGGTGCACCATGTCGATACCCGGCCGGCCGAAGGTGATCAGCCGGCGGGTGCGTTCCACCTCGAAACGCAGCATCTCCCGGATGGGGGCGGTGACCGCCCCGGCGCGGAGGGCCTGCTCGGTGACGCCGAAGGCCGCAAGGTCCTCCATGGGGAGATAGATCCGGTCCCGGCGGAGGTCCTCGCCGAGGCCGCGGATGATGTCGGTGAGCAGGAAGGCCTCGCCGAGCGCCCGCAGCCGCGCCCCGGCCTCGGGAGCGAGCGGTTCGAGTATCGGGAGTAGCTGCAGTCCGACGACGGAGGCGGCACCGTAGGCGTACCGCTCCAGGTCGACGTACGCCGGGTAGCGGGAGGTCACCATGTCCATCCGGAGGGAGTCGGTGAACGCCTCCACATGGGCCCGGGGGATCCCCCAGCGGTAGAGGGTGTGGGTGAGGGCCAGGGCGACCGGTTCCGTCGTCGGTCCGGCCCGCACCTCGTCGGGGCCGCCTCCGTCGAGGAACGTCTCCGCCCAGGTTGCCACCTTCTGCGGATCCGCCACCGGAAGCGTCGCGGCGAAGTCCTCGGCGCGCCGGGCGAACCCGTGCAACGCCCACACGTAGGGGCGTTTGTTCAGCGGCAACAGCTGCGAGGTCAGGTAGGAGACGCGGGCGTGCCGGGTGTAGAGACGGCGACACGTCTCGAAGGCAGAACGCAGCTGCGGGTCACGGATACCGGTGGCGTCGAGAGCACGTGCACTCACAGAGGCCCATCCTGCACGATCCGGCGCCGCCACGGGACAGCGGTCGGCCTGAGCCGGGGCAGCTGTCCGCCGGACGGCGCTCCCGGAGCGCCCTGCGGCCACCCCGACCGGCCCCGGACCGGGGCGGCCCGGGGCCCACGCAGCCGCGGTACGGGGGACATCGGAACCGGCTCTGACCGGCGCTCAGGACGAACGTGCGGTGGACGCCTCGATGAGGCTGTCGAGGACGGCGTCCGCCCCCGCGGCGAGGTCGAGGCCGGCCAGGACGGTACGGGTCCGCGCGGCGAGGTCGTCGATGAGCGATTCCACCGTGGTGAGGGCGCCGGTGGCGACGATCACGTCGCGGAGCCGGGCAACCCCTTCGGCGTCGAGTTCCGGGTCGCCGACCCCGCGGGTGAGCAGGGCGGTCTGGGCGGGGTCCGCCGTCGCCCGGGCCAGGGCGACGAGGACGGTCCGTTTGCCTTCCCGCAGGTCGTCCCCAGCAGGTTTGCCGGTGAGCTCCGGGTCGCCGAAGACCCCGAGGATGTCGTCACGTAGCTGGAACGCCTCACCGAGCAGCAGTCCGAGTTCGGCGAAACCGTCGAGGACCGGGGTCGGGGCCCCGGCCAGCGCCGCCCCGATCAGCAGCGGTTCCTGCACCGAGTACTTCGCGCTCTTGAACCGGATCACCCGGCGGGCCCGCTCGACCTGTTCGTCCGGCGGCTGTCCGGCCACGACCTGTTCGAGCATGTCGAGGTATTGCCCGGCCATGAGTTCGGTGCGCATCCGGTCGAACGGTTCCCGGGCCCGGGCCAGGGCGTGCGGGGTGAGACCGCAGCCGTGGAACAGTTCCCCGCTCCAGACCAGGCACAGGTCCCCGGCGAGGACGGCCCCGGCGGTACCGAACCCCTCGGATCCGCCCCGCCAGCCGGAGGCGGTGTGCAGGGCGGCGAAGCGGCGGTGCACCGCGGGCATACCGCGCCGGGTGTCCGAGCCGTCCATGACGTCGTCGTGGATCAGTGCCGCCGCCTGGAACAGTTCCAGGGCGGCTGCGGCCCGGACGATCTCCGGACCGTCCGCACCACCCGCGGCCCGCCACCCCCAGTAGCAGAACGCCGGACGCAATCGTTTACCACCGCGGACCAGGTCACGTATGACGTCGAGGAGTGGGTCGCAGTCCGGGGCTACCCCATGGACGGTTCCCGCCTGCCGGTCCAGGAACTCCTCCAGGACGGCGCTGACTCGTTCCCGCACTCCGTCGACGTCGACGGGGTGAGTGGAGCCGACGTCGACGGGGTGGGTGGAGCCGATGTCGACGGGGTGGGGGGAGCCGGCATCGACGGGGTGGGTGGAGCCGGCATCGAGGGGGCGGGGGGAACCGGCATCGACGGGGTGGGCGGCACCGGAGTCCACGGGGCGGGTGGAACCGGTACGGGGGGTGTCGTACGGCACCCCCCGAGCCTAGGGGGAGCCTGCCCCCCGGGTCCCGCAGGCCCGTCCCTCTAGGGTGGTGGGATGGTCGACTCCACCCCCACCCCGCCCCGTTCGTTGAAGACGACCTTGTACGAGGTGCTCGACTCCGGGAGGCGTTCGTTCTCCTTCGAGTTCTTCCCGCCGAAGGACGACGCGGGTGAACAGCAGCTGTGGACGGCGATCCGTCAGCTGGAACCCCTGTCCCCGACTTTCGTTTCCGTCACCTACGGCGCCGGGGGATCGACCCGGGACCGGACGACCCGGATCACCGCGGCCATCGCCGCCGAAACCGACCTCACCCCGATGGCTCACCTCACCTGTGTCGGCGCGTCGAAGGACGAACTGCGCCAGGTCGTCGACGAGTACCTGGCTTCCGGGGTGTCCACGGTGATGGCATTGCGCGGTGACCCGCAGGGCGGTCCCGGCCAACCGTGGGTGCCGCATCCGGACGGTTTCGACCATGCGATCGACCTCGTGCGGCTGCTCCGGTCGATGGGGGACCTCACCATCGGGGTCGCGGCCTTCCCCGACCGGCACCCGGAGAGCCCGACCCTGGACCACGACGCCCGGGTGCTCGCCGACAAGGCCGAGGCCGGGGCCGACTTCGCCGTCACCCAGTTCTTCTTCGAGGCCGACGCCTACTTCCGGTTCGTCGACCGGGTCGCCGCGACCGGCTGCGACATCCCGATCATCCCGGGGATCATGCCGGTGACGAACATCCGGCAGATCGAGCGGTACCCGCAGCTCTCCGGGAAACCCCTGCCGACCTGGCTGGTGGACCGCCTCGAAGCGGTCGTCGACGACCCCGCCGGGGTGCGCCGGGTCGGTGTCGAGGTGGCGGCCCAGCTGTCCCGTGACCTCCTCGACGGTGGGGCCCCGGGGCTGCACTTCTACACGCGATACTGAACGAACGGGTTCCGCCGTCGGAGGCGACGGCGAGGACCAGGATCTCGTCCTTGCCGCGGCTGAACGCCATACTCGTCACCCCCGCGGGGAGGACGGCTTCCGGCGCGACGGTGAACTTGGCGGAGGTGAGTTTGTCGCGGTAGAAGGCGACGATCTCCTTCGGCTCGGCCGAGGTCGTGCCGGTGAGGGACACCTGGGTGAGCGCACCGGACGGCTGCACGGCCGAGGAAGTGACCCGCGCCCCCGGAGGCAACGGGACCAGAGCGGTCGGGAACCCGGGGACGAGCGTGAGCGCGGCGCTGTCCTGCCCGGAGGGTGCCGGGGCGCCGTCCGTTCCAGCACCGGACGACCCCGGCCCGGTCGTGGCCGGGGCACCGGGAGCTCCCGTCCCGGGTGACGTCGACGGCGCGGCCGCGGATGTCTCCGTGCCGGTAGCGGTCGCGGCCGGTTCCGCGGAGGATCCGCCGCAGGCCCCCAGCGCGAGCGGCACGGCCAGGGCGAATCCGGATACGAGAAGGGTCCCCCGCCGGTACCTCATGCCGTTCCTTCCGTCGTCGAGGTGGTGACGCCGCCGGTGGCGACACGTCGATCCCACCACGAGGTGGCGGTGAGCCAGACCAGCGCCCCCACCGCGGCCGGATGGGCGAGGCTGTCCGGCAAGGACCGGCCCCCGGTCCGTTCGGCAACGAGATAGCGGCCGGTCGCCGCCGCGGCGTAGCCGACGAGCCCGACGGTCGACCCGCGCAGGGCGGCCAGCGGCGGGACGAGGTAGGTGAGGCCGAGGCCGAGCACGGCGGCGGTGGCCCGGCCGCGGGTGCCGAGCAGGGCACGCAGCCGGGTCGTGTATCCGGCGCGCAGGTCCGCCCCGTCGGGGTACCGGCGGCTGATGGCGATCCGGCTGCCTGCGGCGGTGCCGGAGCGGGCGCCGGAACGGCGCGCGGCCCGGGCCAGGACGAGGTCGTCCGGTGCGTCGTGGAATGCGGGGGCGGGCGCGTCGCCGGGGGCGGGACCGGGTCCCGGGGGACTGCCGGGCACCTCCCACCGCCGGTATGCGTCGGCGTCGACGATGAGCAACTGCCCGTCGAGCACGGTGGGGGCGTGCCGCGCCGAACCCGCAGGGGTCCGCCACGGCCGGAGCACCAGCCAGAACCAGGTGAGCAGGGGGTGCAGGAGCCGGTCCGCGGGGGACTGGGCGAGTTGCCGGGGCAGGGCGGACAGCAGGTCCAGCCGGGAGGTGCGGAGCAGGCCGACGAGCGCGGCCAGCGCGTGCGGGGCCAGCTGCACGCTCGGGTCGAGCAGGACGAGCACACCGCCCGTGGCGGCTGCGGCGAGGGCGGACAGCGGGGTCGCGGCGGGGTCCTCGGCGTCGGGGGGGATGAGGCGGATCCGGGGGTCGGCGGCGGTGAGCACGCGTACCGTGTCCGCGGCTCCGGGCCGGTCGGGGTCACCGAGGACGAGGATCTCCAGATCGGGGACGCCGGTCTGGTCCTGCAACGATTCCAGACAGTCGAGCATTTGTGGGACGGACCCGTTGGCCGGGAGCAGGACGCTCACCCGTTCCTGGACCGGCGCCGGGTCGGTCTCCGGCTCGGGTAGCGCCCGCAGGTTCGTCACGGCGTGCGCGGTGAGCAGGCAGGCCCCGAGACTGCCGGCCCAGGTGAGGGCCCGCCAGGTGGTGCTGGTCATCGCCGCCCCACCGGGGCCACCGGATCGGGCCGGGGGATTCGCGACGCTTCCACGCCGGGGAGTGTAGTGGTCGGGGCCCGACCCGGCCGGTCGATCGGGTCCGGACGGGGTGTCCCGGGGCGCGGGCCGGATGGGTGGGGGCGAGCGGTTCCTTGTCGCCGTCAAACCATTTGATCGGCACGGACGGGCGACGCGAAGATGCCGGCGTGGACGAGTACCTGCGGGTCAACCGGGCGAACTGGGATGAGCGGGCCCCGGCCCACGCCGCTTCCGTGGAGTACGCCGTCGAACGGTTCGTCGCGGATCCGGCGTACCTCAGCGAGGTCGTGCGGTTCGACCTGTCCCGGCTGGGCGACGTTACCGGCCTGAGCGGCGTGCACCTGCAGTGCCACATCGGCACGGACACCGTCTCACTCACCCGTCGCGGGGCCCGGATGACCGGGGTGGACCTGTCCCCGGCCTCCCTGGCGGAGGCCCGGCGTCTGGCCGCAGCCACCGGCGCGGACGTCGAGTTCGTCGAATGCGACGTCTACTCGGTTCCGGACCACCTGCCGCGGGCCGCGTTCGACTTCGTTTACACCGGGATCGGGGCCCTGTGCTGGCTGCCCGACATCCGGCGCTGGGCCCGCGTCGTCGCCGACCTGCTCCGGCCCGGCGGGCGGCTCTTCCTGCGGGAGGGACACCCGATGCTGTGGTCCATCGACGAGCGACGGGACGAGCTGGTGGTCGGCTACTCCTACCGGGAAACCCCCGAGCCGCTGGTCGAGGACGACGACTCCACCTATGTGGAGACGGGGACGACGTTCACCACGACGACGACGCACAGCTGGAATCACGGGCTCGGGGAGATCGTCACCGCGCTCCTGGACGTCGGGATGGAACTCACCCAGCTCATCGAGCATGACTCGGTGCCCTGGGAGGCCCTGCCCGGCAGGATGGAGCGGGTCGAACTCGGCGAGTGGCGCCTCGCCGACCGTCCCGAAAGGTTGCCGCACAGCTACACCCTGCAGGCCACCCGCCGCTGATCCGGACGTCGGCCGGCCGTCCCCGGGACGTTCGGGGGAAAGGTGTCGGGGCAGGGCGGCGGTGTCCATCTGCGCGGCAGCGACGTGTCCGTCTTCGGGACCGCGGAGATGGTCGACGGCCGGGGCCGCGCAGTCCGGTGCGGGAACCAACCGTCGCCGGAGCGAGTTCACGAAGGCGAACAGATCACGAAGGCGAACAGATGCGGTACCGAACATCAGAGGAGAGGCCATGGGGTGGGGCGGCTGGGTGCTCGGGATCGTGGTGGCTGTCCTCGCCGTCGACCGTCTGGCCCTGTGGGCCGAGGGACGCGGATGGATCTACTGGCGTCGGGTGAACCCCCGCCCGGTTTCGGGGGCCTGGTCATCGCTCGGGCTTCTCATCGAGGCACTCCATCCCAGTCACAGCATCGTGGTCGAGGAACAGCGGTTCCGGGAGTTGCGGGTGGACGAGACCCGCTCCTCGGACGGGGGCCCAGTTGACGGGGGCCGTCCCGGCCCAGCCGATGGGGGCCGTCCCGGCCTCAGTTGATGGGGGGCCGTCCCGGCCCCAGTTGATGGCGGTTGTCCCCGGGACGGTCGACCGGCGCCGGCTGACCTGCACCGGCTGGTCGGAGCTGCATCCCCGACACGGACGGTGCGCTGTCGATCAGCCGGGGCGGCGCCACAGGGACACCTGGCGGGTGCTCTCGGCGGTGAAGGGGCGGCGGTTCCAGTCCGTCCAACGACCGGCCGGTTCCAGCCCGTTGAGGCGTGCCATCAGGTCGAGTTCCGCTGGCCAGGCGTAGCGGATGTCGACGGGGAAGGTCCGGAACCCGCTCTCGTCGAACAGCATCTGTCGGGCACGGATGGTCTGGGTGACCGGGTCGTGGCGGGAGACGGACAACCGGGTACCCCGCTCATCGATGGAGTCCACGTGAACGTGCTGATTGTTGCCGAACCACGTGACGGTGGGGACGATCGTCTCCACGACGAATGCGCCACCGGGACGCAGGGCGCGCGCCACCCCGGCGAAGCAGCGTAGCTGCGCCTCCTGGCTGGGCAGCGCGAACAGCGTGCTGAACACGACGTAGATGAGGGAGAAGGAGGTGGCGGGGACGGCGACGTCGGCGAAGTCCCCGAGGAGGACGGCGATCCGGCTACTGCGCGGTTTGGCGCGCAACAGGTCGAGCATCGCGGCGGAGGCGTCGATGCCGGTCACTGAGAATCCCCGATCGGCCAGGGGGAGGGCGACCCGGCCGCTGCCGATCCCGAGTTCCAGGACGGGCCCCGCACCGGCCTCGGCGGCGAGGAACGCCACCGTGTCCTCCGAAGGCATCCGCTCCGGGCCATACCAGGTGTCGTAGACGTCCGCGAAGGCGTCCCCGTACGTCGACGGCGGCCACGGTGTCTGTTCGCTGGTCAAAGTCGATCACACCCTCCGAGGGTCCGAGGCGGGAGATACCGGACGGGATTCCGGGACAGGGGTACCGGGCGGGGTACGGGAAGTGGTCGAATTCGCCACCCTTGGCGCCGTCGAACCAGGCGTCCCGTTCCCCGGGGGTGAAACGCCGGACGGTGCCGTTGGGGTCCTTGCCGTCGCGGACCTCGACGCCCTCACCGGTCCGCCGCATCTGCCCGCATTGGCTGCCATCCGTGCCGGTCTCGGCCTTGATCCCGGGGGTGTCGTTCATCGCCGGTACTCCTCGAAAGGAACGGGCAGCTTGACCAGTATGCCCCAGATCCGGTGGGGTCAGGTGAGTCCGAGGGCGAGTCCGGCACCGGCGGCGAGCAGGGCGAACCCGGCCCCCATCCGGCTGAGGACCGCCCTCCGGGGCCGGTGCCACGGGCGGGAACGGATCCGGAGGACGCCGACCGCCGCCGTCGCGGCCGCGATCATTGCGGCGAGAACCCATACCAGTCCCGGAACCTGGTCCCACGGACCGGCCAGGCGCAGCAGGGACAGCCCGAGGACCGCTCCGGATGCCGCACGGACCAGCTGCAACCGGGTCGTCGCCCGGATCGTGGCGACGACCAGCCCGATCAGCAGGAACACCGCCAGTACGGTGAGGACGAGACCGACGACCGGCAGCGGGGGACGGGTCTCGGCGGGGCCGCCGGAGACCCCGGTGAGTAGCCGTACCGCCAACGGGTCGACCGGGCGGGTGCTGTTGGTGACGATGAAGATGGCCCGGTTGGCCGTCCGGTCGAGGGCGAGCATGGTGTGGTACCCGGCGGTCGCGCCGTTGTGCCAGTGGACGATGTGCCCGTCCTGTGCGGACGTGAACCAGTGGTAGCCGATCCGCAGAACACCGGACCCGTTCCGGGCCGGGAACCGGGGATCGAGGGCGGACATTCCCGGTGCGGTGCCGCGGAGGATGGCCTGGACGTAGCGGGTGATGTCCTCCGCGGTGGTCCACGTGCAGCATCCGGCCGGCTGATAGGTGGTGCCGACTCCCTGGAAGGCTCGCCGACCGCCGGTCAGGAGTCCCCGGGGGGAATCCGTGGGGATCTGCGCCCGGGTCGTCGCGAACACCGTGTGCGCCATACCCAAGGGGGTGAGTAAGCGGGCCGTCACGTAGTCGTTCCAGGCCGGCGGGTCGGGCCGATCGGGGTGGTCGGCCGCGGCGGCGAGGGCCCAGCCGAGCAACGTCGCGCCGAGGTTGGAGTACTGGACCGTGCCGCGGTCACCCAGCAGCGGCATCTCGGCGACCTGATCGAGTACCTGGTCGGGCCGGGTACCGGCGAGCTGGTCGGTGTTGCTGATCGCCCCCCATAGCCCCCGGAGCACGTCCGATGGGGGGAACGGCGGGACGGCACCGCGGTGGCTGGCCAGCTCCTCCAGGGTGACCTCCCCGATCGCGGACCCGGCCAGCCGGGGCAGGTACCGCGACACCGGGTCGGTGGCGGTGACCTCGCCGCGGGTGATCGCGTCGGCGAGCAGCATCCCGTTGAAGGTCTTGGTGATCGAACCCAGTTCGATGGGGGTGTCGGCGGTGAAGGCCCGTCGACCACCGGGGGCGACCGAGCCGACCCCGGCATGCCGCACGGACGAGGCCGTGATCTCGCTGACGTGCAGGGCCTGGTAGCCGCCGTCGTCGTCGAGGGCCGCACGTACCTGGGCCGCGAGATCGGTATCGCTGCTGGTGGTCGCGTTGACGTGGCGGGACAGGGGAGTGACCGGCCAGCCGAGTAGTCCCGTCACGGCTGCCGCCACGGCTGCCGTGACGGCGGCGGTCCTTCTCTTCATCGGTGGCCTCCTCGCCCGTCTCTTCAGCCGTGCCTGCCGTGCCGGGCCGTCCCCTCACCGTCCGTGCTGGGGTGGCCGTTGCTGTCCTTTCTCTGTCGGACGTCTCCACGGCGGACCTCCGGGGCCGGCTTCGCGTGCCTCGTCCAGGGCCGCGGCACGGAGCTGGTGACGATCGACCCCCAACTGGGACAGGGCCCGTGCGGCGGTGCCCTGTTCCAGGGCACAGATCGCTGCGACCACATGCGCGCCGAGCAGCCGGGACGGTCGGGTTGGTAGCCGGGATGGCCTGGTCGACTTCGACAGTGCCACCGCTTCCTGGAACACCTGCTGGGCTTGGGGGGTCGAGCGGAACACCCCGGCGGCGGTGGCCACCCGCCCACTCGGCGTGGTCTCGTCGGCCAGGGCCGTCCCGTCGCCA
>JARRQM010000084.1:0-6402 GCA_037381765.1 Kineosporiaceae bacterium | reverse complement strand
CGACGCCAACCCGGCGGGCACCTGACCCGGCGGACACCTGACCCGGCAGATATCTGGCCCGGCAGGTATCTGATCGCGGTCAGCCGGGACGGTCCTCCTCGAACAGCTCACGGATCCGCGGGACCAGATTGCGCAGGGCCTGCCCGCGGTGGCTGATCGCGTCCTTCTCCTCCGCCGACAACTGCGCGGTGGTCCGGGTCTCCCCCGCGGGGACGAACACCGGGTCGTAGCCGAACCCGTTACTCCCCCGAGGCTCCCGGATGAGGGTGCCGGTGAGCCGGCCCTCCGCCGACCAGTGCCGCCCGTCCGGAGCGGCGAGTACGGCAGCGCAACCGAAATATGCCCCCCGGTGCTCCTCGGGAATGTCCTCCAGCTGGCCGAGCAACAACATCAGGTTCGCCCGATCACTACCGTGACTCCCGGACCAGCGGGCGCTGAAGATCCCCGGGGCCCCGCCGAGCACGTCGACGCACAGTCCGGAGTCGTCGGCCACCGCGGGCATCCCGGTCGCCGCCGCCACCACGGACGCCTTGAGCGTCGCGTTCTCCGCGAACGTCAGCCCCGTCTCGACGACCTCGGGCAGCTCGGGGACGTCGGCGAGGGTGCGCACCCGCACCCCGGCCACCCCCGCCTCGTCCAGGATCCGACGCAGCTCGACGACCTTGTGCGGGTTGCGGGTGGCCAGCAGCAGGTCCCGCCGCGGGCCCGGGCCGTCCCCGGTCACCGTGAGCCGCCGGCGAGCACCTGTTCCTGCAGGGTGGACAGCCGGGCGCACCCGCCCACGGCGAGGTCCAGCAGGGCGTCGAGTTCGGCCCGGTCGAACGGGGCGCCCTCAGCGGTGCCCTGCACCTCGACGAACCGGCCGTCCCCGGTGACGACGACGTTCATATCGGTTCCGGCCGCAACGTCCTCCTCGTAGCACAGGTCGAGCACCGGGCGGCCGTCGACGACCCCGACGCTCACCGCGGACACCGAACCGGTCAGCGGGCGCGCCCCGGCCTTGACGATCTTGCGTCCCCGCGCCCAGGCGATCGCGTCGGCGAGGGCGACGTAGGCGCCGGTGATGGCTGCGGTACGGGTGCCGCCGTCGGCTTGGAGCACGTCGCAGTCGATGACGACGGTGTTCTCCCCGAGCTGGCCGGTGTCGACCACGGCACGCAGGCTCCGCCCGATCAGCCGGGAGATCTCGTGGGTTCGACCGCCGATCCGACCCTTCACCGATTCACGGTCCGAACGGGTGTTCGTCGACCGCGGCAGCATCGCGTACTCGGCGGTCACCCAGCCCTGGCCGCTCCCCTTGCGCCAGCGCGGCACCCCCTCGGTGAAACTCGCCGCGCACAGCACCCGGGTCCGGCCGAACTCGACCAGGGCCGACCCCTCGGCATGGTCGAGCCAGTTCCGGGTGATCCGGACCTCACGCGTCTGGTCCGGGGCGCGGCCGTCGGCGCGCGGGGCGGTACCGCCAGTGTTGGAGACGTCAGACATGGCGGAAACCCTACGGTGCCACGACCGGTGCCGGGCGCCGCCCCGGGGCAGTTCAGATCTCGTGCACGTCCCCGGCCCGCGCCAACCGGACCGGCCCGGGGAAGACCGATCGGGCCTCGGCCAGGACCACCTCCGGATCTGTCCAGCTCGGCACGTGGGTGAGGATCAGCCGGTCGACCCCGGCCTCGGCCGCAGCCCGGCCCGCCCGCAACCCCGTGAGGTGCACTCCGCGGATCGTCTCGCGGCCCTCCTGGAAGGATGCCTCGGCGAGGAAGAGATCGGCGTCCCGGGCCAGTTCCCGCAACGCCGGACAGCTGTCGGTATCCCCGGTGTAGGCGAGCACCGCCGCCCCCGCGGTACCGGCCCCCTCGACGACCCGCTGTCCGTAGCTCTCGACCGGATGCTCCACCCGGTACGGGACGACCGAGAACGGCCCCACCGTCACCGGGTGGCCGTCGGACCAGTGCCGTACGTCGAACACCGTGCCGAGATGGCCCTCCCCATCGGTTCCGTAGGCCCGATCCAGGCGTTCCAGTGTGCCGACCGGCCCGTACACCGGGAGACGGGACTCCACGACCCGGGTGGGGTGGTACGACAGCGCGACGTACAGCCCGCACAGGTCGAGGCAGTGGTCCGGATGCAGGTGACTGAGCAGTACGGCGTCGATGTCATGCGGTTCGACGAACCGCTGCAACGGCCCGAGGGCCCCGTTGCCGAGGTCGAGCAACACCCGCCAGGGGCGGCCGGAACCGTCCTCGGTCTCGACCAGGTAGCTGGAGGCAGGGCCGTGCGGCCCCGGGAACGACCCCGCCGCACCCACGACGGTCAGCCTCACCCGCGACGACCCCCGCGACGGGCGAACCGCCCCCGGGGCGGCATCAGCGCGGCCACGAGGTACTCCTGCCACCAGGTGAGGTGGTCGTACAGGGCGGCGAGGCCGACGAACGGATCGTCCGGGTCGGACCGTGCGTGGACGAGGGCCTGCAGCCGTTCGGTGTCCTCGTC
Source organism: Kineosporiaceae bacterium (assembly GCA_037381765.1). Taxonomy (GTDB): domain Bacteria; phylum Actinomycetota; class Actinomycetes; order Actinomycetales; family Kineosporiaceae; genus JARRQM01. Next base: position 3,912 of record JARRQM010000084.1, on the reverse strand, counting down.
GGTACGTAACCCGAGCCGTTCCCCGAGGACGAGCCGGAGGTCGGTGAGCCCCTTGACGAGAGCCTGGGCCTGCTCCGCGGTGAGCAGTGGCGGCTCCGGACCGCGCAGGGCCGCACCGGCCAGCCGCAGCGATGACCGCTTGCGCGCACGCAACCCGTGCTCGGTGAGCCGGCGGAACTCCTCCGCCTCGGCGGGATCCTCCCGGTGCCCCTGCGGGAGCAACCGGGCCACGGCCGGGTCCTCCGGTTCGGCCACCGGAGGGGAGGCGGCCCCGCTTCCCTCGACACCGGAACCGGGCAGTTCCGCGGGGTCCAGGCCGAGGGCCTCGGCCAGCGGGTCCACCGGCCCCGGGTCCGGCGTACCCGGGTCGAGCAGGTCGGCGACCTGATCGAGCAGATGCGCCAGGACCTCCCGCTCGTCCTGGTCGATCCCGACGCGTATGCCGTCCCCGTCGGCCTGGAACGGTCGTCCCATCACCTCTGCCCTCCCACACCGTGCGGCGGTCCGCCCCCGGGCCGATGCCACCACAGGACGACCGGCACCGTCACGGTCATGACTGTTTCTGGAACGTCGCCCACAACCCGTACTCGTGCATGGCCTCGGTGTCGCGTTCCATCTCCTCACGGGAGCCGGTCGATACGACGGCCCGACCTTTCTGATGCACGTCGAGCATGAGTTTGTCGGCCCGTTGCTTCGGATACCCGAAGTAGGTCTGGAACACGTAGGCCACGTACGACATGAGGTTGACCGGGTCGTTCCACACGATGGTCACCCATGGGACGTCGGGACGGGTGAGCTCCTGCTGCTCGGGCTGTTCCAGCTCCACGGGTGCGACCGACACCGTCCCAGGGTAGGTCCTGCCCCCGCGACGGGGGCGCCGCGCACCCCGGAACGCTCGACACTCCCCACCGACACGACTCAAGTTGAGTTGCGTTACTTCGTGGGGTGAGACATCATCACGCACATGCCCACGCCCGCCTCCGCATCGGCACCCAGCTCCCCCGCCGGCCCCGGCCGCACCACCACCCCCTCGGCCGCCACCTCCAGCGACACCGCTAGCCCCGGCCTCAACTGCGCGCCGTCGGCCGCCCTCCTCACCGACCGTTACGAACTCACCATGGTCGAGGCGGGGCTGCGCAGCGGCGCCGCGCACCGCCGCAGCGTCTTCGAGGTGTTCGCCCGCCGTCTCCCGGACGGGCGCCGCTACGGTGTGGTCGCCGGGACCGGCCGCCTCCTCGAAGCCCTGGACCGGTTCCACTTCACCCCGGCGGAACTCGACGCCCTGGAACGCGATCGGGTGGTTGGCCCCGACACCCTGAACTGGCTCGCCGACTACCGGTTCCGCGGCGACATCTGGGGGTACGGCGAAGGCGAGTGCTACCTGCCCGGATCGCCGATCCTCATCGTCGAGGCGAGCTTCGCCGAAGCGGTCCTGCTGGAAACGCTCATCCTGTCGGTACTCAACCATGACAGCGCGATCGCCGCCGCCGCGAGCCGGATGACCGCGCACGCCACCGGACGCCCCTGCCTGGAAATGGGCTCACGCCGGACCCATGAGGAATCCGCGGTGGCGGCAGCCCGCGCGGCATACATCGCCGGTTTCACCGCCACCTCCAACCTCGAAGCCGGACGCCGCTACGGCATCCCGACGATCGGCACCGCCGCCCATGCGTTCACCCTGGTACACGACGACGAACGGGCCGCCTTCACCGCCCAGGTGGACGTCCTCGGCCCCGGAACGACCCTGCTCGTCGACACCTACGACGTCGAGACGGGTGTGCGCACCGCCGTCGACGTGGCCGGTACCGGACTCGGCGCGGTCCGCCTGGACTCCGGTGACCTGCTCGAACAGGCCCACACGGTCCGCACCCAACTCGACGCCCTCGGTGCGACCGGCACGAAAATCGTCGTCACCAGCGACCTCGACGAGTACGCGGTCGCCGCACTCGCCGCGGCCCCCGTCGACTCCTACGGGGTCGGGACCTCCCTGGTCACCGGTTCCGGGGCGGCCACCGCGGGACTGGTGTACAAGCTCGTGGCCCGCCAGACGCCCGACGGCCGACTGACCGGGGTAGCCAAACGCAGCCGCGACAAGACCAGCGTGGGCGGCCGCAAGTACGCCCACCGCAGCCGGGGCCGGAACGGGATCGCCGAGGCCGAACTCATCACCATCGGCACGCCGCCGCCGCCCTCGGCCACGGAACGCGACCTGCTCCGTCCCCTGGTCCGCGGCGGGGAAGTGATCGGCGCCGAACCCGTCACGGCGGCCCGGGACCGGCACGCCGCCTCCCTCGCCGAACTGCCGGCGACGGCCCGACAGCTGTCCCACGGCGAACCGGCCGTCCCCACCCGGCTGCGCAGCGCGCCACTCACCGGATGAACGCACCACCCACCGGATGGGCACGCCACCCACCGGATGAACGCACCACCCGCGGATGAGCGCACCATCGAAGTAAGGCCACACCAACGACCAGTCCCACCGGCCACGCCGAGGCCACGACGGACCCGGGCACCGCCCGGGCGGAGGTGAGAACACCATGACCATCGACTACGGCGGGAACGACACCGCCCTGATCGTCGTCGACGTGCAGAACGACTTCTGCGAGGGAGGTTCCCTCGCCGTTGCCGGGGGCGCCGGGGTCGCCGCCGCCATCACCGGACACCTGCACGCACACGGCTCCCGGTACGCGGCCATCATCGGCACCCAGGACCGGCACATCGACCCGGGTGCGCACTTCTCCCCGGAACCGGACTGGGTCGACACCTGGCCCCCGCACTGCGTCGCCGGCACCCCCGGCGCGCAGCCGCATGAGGCCCTCGACACCACCGCGATCGGAACCTGGTTCACCAAGGGCGAGCACACCGCCGCCTACTCCGGATTCGAGGGCGCCACCGACACCCCGGACGGCACCCGGATCGGGCTCGCGGACTGGCTGCGCGCCCGCGGAATCACGGCCGTCGACATCGTCGGGATCGCCACCGACCACTGTGTGCGGGCCACCGCCCTCGACGCCGCAGCCGAAGGGTTGCGCACCCGGGTGCTCCTCGAACTCACCGCGGGGGTGTCCGTGACAACGACGGACACCGCCCTGGACGAGCTACGTGCCGCAGACGTCACCCTGTCCGGGACACCGGTTCTCGCCGGTTGAACGTCCGGGACGCCGGTTCCCGCCGGCGAGAACCTGTCGAGGCATCCGAGCGGGAGTGCCGGTCTGTGCTGGTCGGTGCCGGTCAGTACCGGTCGGTACCGGTCGGTGCCGGTCAGTTGCTGTCGAGCCAGGCCCGGGCCGCCGGATGCATCTGCACCGACCCGAGCACGGCCGCGAGTTTCCGGTCGATGTTCTTGCTGACCTCATGTTTCCAGTACTGGCGGGAGGAGTCCGACAGCACGGCCTCGGTCACCTTCGCCACCACGTGATCCTCAAGTCCCTGCCGCACGAGAAGGGCGTTCGGTACCCGGACCGTCGGGGTTTCGGCGACCCCCTGGTACGCCCCGGCAGCGATCGTGTCGTAGGTGTACACATGCGGGATGGCCCGTTCCAGCATCGGGTAGTACTCCCCGAGCGGGATCAGCCGGATCGCCATCTCCTTGGCCAGTTTCGCGATGGAGGGGGTCGGGGACCCGGTCACCGAGAAGAAGGCGTCGAGTTCCCCGCTCTTCAGCGCCGCGACCGCCGGGTTCTGCCCGAAATGCTCGATCTTCTTCGGGGTGATCCCCGCGGTGGTGAGCATCGAGGTCGTGGTGAACTCCGACCCGCTCCCGTTGGTCCCGACCGAGACGGCCCGCCCTTCGAGGTCGAGCAAGGAGGTGATCGGCGAATCCGCGGGAACGACGAGCTGGATGAGACTGTCGTAGACCCGGGCGATCCCGGTGAGCTCCCGGGTCAACACCCCGGTGTCGACGGCCGCCGC
>JARRQM010000083.1:0-8826 GCA_037381765.1 Kineosporiaceae bacterium | reverse complement strand
GGTCGAGGAGATCCTCGACCCGGGTCCGGACGTCGGCGTTGTACCGGCGGGATTCGGCGGGGTCCAGCAACGGGAGGTCTGGGCGGGTCGCCCGGGGGTGTCGGAACGCGTCGTAGAGCTGGGTCACCTGTTCCGGTAGTAGCGGTTCCCGTCCGGCGAGGGTGCGCAGCAGCCACAGTTCCTCGATCACCCCGATGTGGGCGAGATCCCAGACCAGCGGGGACATCAGCGGGGAATGTTGGCGTTGCAGGTCGGGGACGTCCACCGGGTCGGTGAGCCGCCCGGTGCGGGCGCGGGCCCGCCGCAACTCCTCGGCGACCCGCTCGCGGACCTGACCCGGTTCCGCCGCCGGGTCGGAACCCTGCCAACCGGGGTCCGCCGGGTCGGAACCTTGCCAACCGGGGTCTGCCGGGCCGGAACCCCTCCGGTCCGGTGTCGCCGCGGTCATGTCCGCACCCCCGCGAGAACCGGTACGGCGGCCGGGACCGGTGCGGTCGGGGTCGGGCGCCCGGCGAGCAGGTCGTCGGCGGGGGAGCGGCCCCGCAGTGTCCATTGTTCGGCGAACGCCTCGACGACCCGGGCGGCCGCCCGGTCCTGGCGGCGCAAGGCCCGCACGGTTGCCGCGAGCACCGCAGTGGCGGCCCGGGCCAGCGCCGGGTCGTGCATGCCGTCGCGGGCGGCGACCGCCCACCGGCCGCGGACCCCGGCGCAGGCGTCCAGGGCTTCGTCGGCGGCCCGGTCGTCCTCGGTGAGGGCAGCCACGACCGCGACCGGGGCCTGCCACCAGTCACCGGGCTGCGCGTCGAGGTAGCGGACCTCGAACGGGCCGCGGGCCCGGACCGGCGGGAACATGGTGGTGAGGTGGTAGGCGAGGTCGTCGCGGGTCGGTCCGGGACGGTCCGGGACGGCCCGCCGCCCGTCGCGGATCCAGTCCCGGAAGGTCACCCCCGCCGGGGCCGTCCACGGCCCGGACGGGCGGCGCACCATCATCAGCGGGGCGTCCAGGCACCACCGGGTCCAGGCCTGTTCGAGGGATTCGTCGTCGCCGACCGGCGGCTGCCAGGTCCGGTACGGGTCGGCGGTGAGCCAGCTGCGCTGCCGGTTACTGGACCAGCCGGTGGGCCGTCCGGACAGCAGCGGGGAGTTGGCGAAGGCGGCGACCAGCGGGGGTCCGGCCGCGTGCCTCCGGCTTCGACAGTGACCTGGACCGACGTGGTCGCCCGCATCATCGTGCGTCCGGCCGGGCCCCGGCGGTCGAACCAGGCCTCCATCGCGTCGTAGCGGGGGTGTCGCAGGAGACGTTCCGGGGTGTGTCCCGGGGCGAGGGCGGGGCCGGTGAGGGCCGCGCCGTAGCGGGCCGCCTCCCGGCGCAGGGCGGTCACCTCGCGGTGTCCGTCGGCGAGAACGGCGTCGAGGCCGTCGGCGGGGGCGGTGCTCAGTTCGATCTGCCCCCCAGGTTCAACGGTGACCGTCCCGGTGAGCGGGAGGTCGGTGAGCGCGGCCCGGGCTGCGATGAGATCGGCACCGGCGGCACCGGATCCCGGACCGGTCCTGGTGTCGCCGGCGGGGCGGAGGAGGAACTCCAGTTCGGCGCCGATCCGCCCCGGGGGGCCGGTGGTGAAGCAGATGCCCGGGAGCCAGGCCTCCGCCGCGGCCTCGGTCAGCCTCCGGCCATCCGGCAGCGTGTCCGTCGTCGAGATGTTCTGGCCGGTCACCGGCATGACCTCAGCCCCTTCGGAAGGTCGTGTCGTGGCAACGCGGTCGGTGGAGACCGCAACCCGCCCGGGCCTCCTCCCTCGGCGGTCGTCCTGCTGTCGACTCTTCTTCATCGTGCGGGACCGTCTCGGCACCCGCATCCCGGGACCGGGGCGGTGCTCGGGGAACGGGGTGCAGGAGCCGGCCCCTTCGCGGGTCCCGCTGCTGGCCCGAGCTACTTTCCCCTGATCCGAAGCGCTAGTTTTTTTGCGTATGGGACTGTTGCGACGTTGGGCACGAAACCGGGCCACGGTCGAGATGGACGAGCATCTCGGCGACCCTCAGGGGGCGCTGCTCCAGCAGGCGGTGGAGGGCAACCCGCTGGATTGGGCCACCGTCGAACACCTCTTACGTACTGCGGCGAGTCCGGAACACTTCTCCCACTACGTGCGGATGCTCTCCGCCTATCAGGGTCTTGAGGAACACCTCGCCGCGCTGGTCACCCACGACCCGACGAACTCGCTGTACCGGCTCCTGCTCGGGGCCCGGACGTCCCGGTGGGCGTGGGATGCCCGGGGGGACGGAACTTCGGACACCGTGCCGGTGGAGGCGTGGGCGGTCTGGTTCGGCCGGCTCGGGCAGGCCGAGGACCTGCTCAACGAGCTCGTCGCGAACGAACCGGGGAACGCGGAGGCCTGGCGGTGGTTGATCACCATCGGCTACGCCCGGCAGGTTCCTGACGCGGAGTGTTGGCGCCGCTACGAGCACCTCGTCGACGCCGATCCGCTGCACTACTACGGTCACCAGCAGATGCTCGAGGCGCTCAAGGCCAAGTGGGGCGGCAGCCACGAGGCGATGTTCGACTTCGCCCGGTCCCGCGCGGCCTCGGCCCCCGGGACCAACCTGCCGGTCCTCATCGCCGAGGCGCACTACGAACTCACCAACTACGTCGACCGGGACGAGTACCTGGAACAGCCCGAGGTGGGGGAGGAACTGGTGCGCGCGGTGAAACAGTCCGTCTGGCACCCCGACTACCAGGAGACCCTGCTCAGCTGGGAGGTCCGGAACCTGTTCGCCTACCTGCTGGCCTGCGCCGACCGGGACGAGGAGGCCGCGCGGCTGTTCGAGGAGATCGGTGACACGCACATGACGCGTGTCCCGTGGGACCTGGACTTCCGCGACCCGGGGGACGCCTTCGTGTCCATCCGCCAGAGCGTCCGCGCCTGAGCTCCCGGGGCGAACCTTCGTTCCGCGGTGCCGCCCCGGCTACCGGTCCGTGCAGGAATAGCAGGGGTCCATGGACGCCTGGATCAACCCCAGATCGGACAGGCACTCCCCGCGTACCATCACCCGCGCCGTCGGCATGTTCGCGAACGTCGGGGTGCGCACCCGCACCCGGGCCGGGGTCCGGCCGCCGTCCGAGGCGAGGTAGTACAACAGTTCGCCGCGGGGCGCTTCAATCCGTGCGCAGGTCTGCCCGGCGGGCACCCGGTCACGGAATGGGGGCCCGGTGAAGGCACCGGCCGGCATCAGGTCGATCGCCTGCGTGATGATCCGGCAGCTCTGCACGATCTCCAGGGCCCGGACCACGACCCGGGCGAACACGTCACCGTCGTCGAGGACCGGCACGTCGAAGTCCAGCAGGTCGTAGATCTCGTACGGTTGGGTGCGGCGAATGTCCTCGGTGCTCCCGGACGCCCGGGCCAGCGGGCCGACCGCACCGTACCGGAACGCCTCCTCCCGGGGGAGCACCCCGACCCCCACGCACCGGGCCCGCACCGTCCGGTCGGTGCTGAGCACCGGGATGAGTTCCCCCTCGACCGCCCGCTGCACCTGGCCCACCGCGGTGAGCACGGCCTGCGGGTCGGTCAGGTCCCGGCTCACCCCGCCGGGACGGTTCATCGCGTAGTTGACCCGGTTCCCGGAGATCCGTTCGAGGGTGTCCATCACCGTCTCGCGGAGCGCGAAACAGGTCATGAACAGGGTCTCGAACCCGATCAGGTGGCAGGCCACCCCGGCCCACAGGAGGTGGCTGTGCAGCCGTTCGAGTTCGGCGGTGACCACCCGGATGTACTTGGCGCGCTCGGGGACCTCGATACCGGCGAGCTGCTCGACCGCGCGGCAGAAGGTCATCGTGTGCACGTTGCTGCAGATCCCGCAGATACGTTCGAGCAGGGCGACGTCCCGGGTGTAGGTCTTGCGTTCGGCCAACCACTCGACCCCGCGGAAGTTGAAGCCGATGGTGATCTTCGCGTCGGTGATCCGTTCCCCGTCGCAGCTCGCCTCGATCTTGTACGGCTCCTCCAGTGCGGGGTGGAACGGCCCCAGCGGGACGACGGTGCTCATACCGGTTCCCCTTCCGCTGCGTCGGGCCCGGCGCCACCGGTCGGGGCCTGTTCGGATTCCGCCGGGGCCTGTTCGCTGCCCGCCACGGCGCCTGCGCGTTCCGCGCCCTGCCGGGCGGTGGCCGCCGGGTCGGTATCCCGGCCGAGGGTTCCGGTGCGGCTGAACAGACCCGCCGGGTCACCCTCGCGGAGCATCAGTCCCGGCGTCCCGGTGCGTCCGGTGAAGTCCACCGCGTAGAAGTCCCGGATCTCGCGTTCGGCCCAGTCCGCGCCGGGGATGAGGTCGGCGATACTGCTCGGGGGCGACTGCGGGGTCACCGTGCTGACGAGGTTGAGCAGTGCGGGGCCCAGATCCCAGTGCGAGATCAACCGGTAGGTGCCTGCTTCCTCGGTTTCGGGGTCGGGCAGGGCGGTGAGGGTGACCAGCCGGACGCCGCTGTCGCGCAGCTGCCGGACCACGGCACGGATGTCCGGGCCGGCGGCGCGCGCCCAGACCCCGCCCGCGTCCTGCCCGGTGATCTCGGCCCCGAACGGGGCGAGCAGGTCCCGGGCCCGAACCTGCGGTGTCCCGATCCCCGGTGTCCCGGTCCCCGGCGTCCCGACCCCCGGTGTCTTGGTCCCCGGCGTTCCGGTCATCCTGCCTCACCCTTCCGTGCTGCTTTCTTTCGCCGGCGCCGCCGGAGCACCGTGACGTTCTCCACCCCGGCACCGGGGCTGGCGACGTTGGGGCCCCGGTCACCGGCCTGCCACAGGCAGCCGACGGGGCAGGCGGACACGCAGATCCCGCAGTACGTGCAGCGGGCCGGGTCGTAGGTCCACCGGTACCGGTCGTCCTCCGGGGCGCCCGGCCCGACGGCACCGGTGCTGCCGCCACCGGTGCCGCCGCTGCCGTCGCGGCTGGTGTCGGCATCGACCCGGACGAAGGTGATCGCCTCGGTGACGCACACCTGGGCGCACCTGCTGCAGGACCGGCAGGTCGCCGGGTCCAGGACGACCGGGCCCCGGTAGTCCGGGGCCGGCGGGTTGCGGTCCGGGTAACGCAACGTCTGCGGCCCGTGGACCCCGTTGCGACCGAGGAGGCCGAGGATGTTCATCGCCGCGGCTCCTAGCTTCCCGCGAGGGCGAGACCGAAGGCGGACAGGGCGAGACCGAACCCCCACACGGTGAACTGGCGGGTGGCCTGGCCGAGGGTGAATCGGGCGGTTGCTGCGGCTACCACGGCGAGCAGCCCGACGACGGCCAGCGAGAGCGTGACGAAGGCGAGGACATGCCAGTACCAGGCCAGGGTCACCGGGAAGGCCAGGACCGCGACCAGCCCGGTGAGGGCCACCCATTCCAGGCCGTGCGCGAGCTCCCACAGGGCCAGCCGCGGCCCGTCGTACTCGGTGCCGATCCCGGCGTAGATCTCCTGTTCGGCGGTGGCCACGGAGAACGGGTTGAGGTGCAGTTTCACCGGCAGACAGGTGAGGATCGCGATGACGGCGAGGATCCGCACGGCGAGCGGGCCGCCGGTGGCGACGGCGTGCAGGGAGAACCCGTTCGCCTGGGCGAGGGCGACGACGCCGGTGAGGAAGGGCAGGTTGTGCGCGACCGTGAGGACGGCCTCCCGGGAGGAGCCGAGCGCACCCCACAGGGAACGGGAGGCGTAGCCGGCGAGCACCCCGAGTACCGGCCCGACTTCGATGAGGGCGACGAGCAGGATGAGGTCCCCGGGGAACCCGGTCCAGCCGGGTAGGACGGGCAGCAGGACGATCGCGGCGAGGGTCGCGGTCACCGCGCCGACCGGCAGCAGCGTCATCACCAGGGCCTGTCCGGGGGGTCGCGGCACCGGTCGTTTCGCCGCGAGTTTGACGACGTCGAAGAACGGCTGGAACGGAGGCGGTCCGATGCGTCCCTGCAACCGCGCGTTGATCTTGCGGTGCAGCCAGCTGAACCAGAACGCGGCGGGTACCGCGTAGAGCAGGCCGGGGAAGGCCAGCAGTCGGACGGTGGTCTGCCAGGCGGTCATCGCGGCGCTCCCGTCGTGATATCCCCGTGCCGTCCGGCCTCGGGGTTCCCGGTTCCTGGCCGCCCGGTTCCTGGCTGCCCGGTTCCTGGCTGTCCGGCCTCCGGCGGCACGGTTCCCGGGGGCACGGCTTCCGGCTCCGCGGGCCGGGGACGGTCCCCGGCGAGGATGGCTGCGGCCTCGGCCACGGCGGCGACGATCGCGTCCGGTCGGGGCGGGCATCCCGGCACGTACAGGTCGACGGGCAGCACCCGGTGCAACGGTCCGACGACGGCCGGGCTGCCGGCGAACACGTTGCCGGTGGCCGGGCAGGAGCCCAGGGCGAGAACCACTTTCGGGTCCGGCATCTGCGCGTACACCGTTTCCAGGGCCTCGCAGGTATTCCGGGTGACCGGCCCCGACACGACGAGGATGTCGGCGTGCCGGGGGCTGCCCTCATTGCGGACACCCAGCTGCTCGACGTCGAAACGCGGGGTCAGGCAGGCCAGCAGCTCGATGTCGCAGCCGTTGCAGCTACCGGAGTTGGCGTGGAAGATCCACGGCGAACGTCGCCGGGCGGTCCGCACCAGCGCGGCGAACAGTCCCATCAGGCACCTCCGGCGAGGAGCAGGACCGGGAAGAACCCGGCGGTGGCCGCCCCGAACAGCAGGAACACCAGGGCGAGGGTGTGCCGTGGTGGTTCGTCCCGCCAGACGGTCCGTTCCCGGGGCCGGTCGGGCGGGAGCGGCGCCGCCCCTTCCGGACCGCCCCACCACACCACGGCGATGATCCGGGCGTGTGCGAGCAGCAGGGCCAGGGTCGTGCCGATGAGCAGGACGAGCGCGGGCCACCCGGTGTCCAGGGCGGTGGCGTACAGCCGCCAGTGCCCGGTGAATCCCGCGGTGAACGGGACCCCGAGAGCAGTCAGGCTGCCGGCGACGAAAGCCGCCGCGGCCAGCGGATGCCGTCGGGCGAGACCGCGGCTGGCGAGGTCGGGCGCCCACCGGTCCCGTTCCGCGGCAGCGACCGCGCCGAACAGCAGTGCCGCGGCGAGGGCGTCGGCGGCAGCGAGCGCCCGGGCGCCGTCGGCGGCGAACGGTCCTGGCCCGCCGACCCCCAGGAGGAGCAGCCCCGAGGCGCTCACCGCGGTGAACGCGAGGACCCGTTTGAGGTCACGGTCGGCGAGGGCGAGCAGCCCGCCGGCGCCGATGGTGAGCAGGGCCAGGGTGAGCCAGGGCCAGCGGGGGGTGAACAGCCAGCCGGCGGACCGGCGCAGGTCGGCGAGTTCGGCGAAGGCGGCGAGATCGACGACCGCGATGACGAACCCGACGAGGGCGGCGGGGGCCCGTGCGGCGAGCACCGGCAACCACAGGTAGGCCGGGACGAGGGCGAACTTCACCGCGAATCCGGTGAGCAGCAGGGCGAGGACGAGCCAGGCGGGCCCGGATTCCCGCAGCAGGGTGCCCGCGAGCAGGGCCCCGGCGGACAGGATCGCCGCGGCGAGGTAGGCGACGACCGCGCCGAAGGCGGCTACCTCGAACAGCAGCAGCCGGGGCAGTTCGGCGGTGCTGACCAGCCCGGCGAGCACGGCCACCCCGGTGAGGGCGGCGGGGGTGAGTCCGCGGCGCGGGCCGGCACCGTCGGCGAGGGCGAGCAGCAGGCTGAGCAGGGCGAGCGCCACCGCGGTGAGGAACGGCCAGGGTACCGCCCCGGTGTGCCCGGACCCCCCGTCGTAGCCGGCCGAGTCGGGCCGGGTGACTCCGGCGAACACGGCCGCGACCACCCCGATGAGCACCGTTGCCGCGGCGTGTGCGGCGATCGCTCGGCGTTCCAGCCAGGCCGAGCCGCGGCCGACGCGTTCGGTGACCCGGAGCAGCCCGTGCCACAGCATGCGGTAGTAGCGGTCCGGGTCGGCCCCGGTGTAGATGGGGGCGAGGCCGGTGGCGATGGTCCGGGAGAAGTCGCCGGCCCGCGGGTAGCCGGTGGCCAGGTGCGGCTCGCCGCCGGTGAACGGGGAGCCCGCCCCGGTGAACCGGGTGCCGCGGCCGACCGGGGGGAGGGCGTCGGCGGCGGGGCCGACGCTGACGAGTTCCCGGGGCGCCCAGGTGGTGGTGTGTGCGGCGGCCGTGGCGGGGACCGGTGCGGTGCGGGCCATCGTGCGGTGCAGCGCGTAGCCGAGGACGACGGAGAGCACGGCGAGTCCGAGTCCGGCGGCGACGGCGATATCACCGGAGGCGACGAACCCGAACCAGCCGACCCCGAGGTCGCCGCTCAACCCCATCCCGGCCAGCGCGGGGACGATGAGCGGGTCGAGGGCCAGCTGCGGGGCGATGCCGAGGACCAGGCAACCGGCGCCGAGCAGCGCGGATCCGGCGAGCATCACCCGGGGGGATTCCTGTGCCTGCGGGCTGGCCGGGCCGTCCTCGCCGAAGAACATCGCGGAGGTGGCCCGCAGGAAGGTGAACAGGGTGAGGATGCTGGTCACCCAGGCGACCAGGGCGGCGGTGGTGAACCCGGCCTGCAGTGCCGCGATGTAGAGCAGCAGCTTGCTCACGAAGCCGTTGAACAGGGGGATCCCGGAGATCCCCGCGGAGGAGGTCAACCACAGCGCTGTTGTCGCCGGCATCCGTCGGGACAGGCCGCCGAGCCGGTCCAGGTCCCGGGTGCCGGTGGCGTGCTGGACGGCCCCGGCACCGAGGAACAGTCCGCCTTTGAACAGACCGTGGTTGAGGGTGTGCAGCAAGGCCGCAGCCACCCCGAGCGGGGTGCCCAGGCCCAGGCCGAGCATCATGTAGCCGATCT
>JARRQM010000082.1:0-6486 GCA_037381765.1 Kineosporiaceae bacterium | reverse complement strand
GGACGGTTGGATGTGCTCGGGACGAACCGGCTCGGCCGGGCCCTGTTCTCCCCCCTCCATCTCAGCCCGGTGGTCGCCGACGCCCCCGGTGGGCCCGTCAACCACGCCCGGTTCGCCTTTCTCGACCCGCGGGCCGACGACTTCTTCACGGACTGGCACACCGTTGCCGCGGACATCGTCGCCGTGCTCCGTACCGAGGCCGGGCGCAGCCCACGCGACCGGACCCTCACCGGCCTCGTCGGGGAGTTGTCCACACGGAGCGAAGCCTTCCGCACCCGCTGGGCCGCCCACGACGTGCGGTTGCACCGCACCGGGACGAAGCGGTTCCGCCACCCCGTCGTCGGCGACCTCACCCTCACCTACGAGGTCCTCGACCTCACCGCCGACCCGGGGCAGGCCCTCGTCGTCTACGGCGCCGAACCGGGCACCCCTTCGGCCGACGGGCTCAGCCTGCTCGCCACCTGGACCGCCACCCCGCGGCAGGAGGACGAGGGAGCCCAGGAACGTCCGTGGTCGTGATCTTCCCATCACGAACGGTCGCAGAACTCGCCATGAAAGGTCATGGACCGGAGTGATCTCTAGGGTTGCGGGGCCAACCCGGCGTACGGTCCTGACATGCGACGTTGGTGGAAGGGCCGCCCGACGGAACCGGAGGGGACCGAACCCGAGGGCGTGGGCCGGGACAGGCCGGAGCCCGAGGGGACAGCCCCGGATCCGTCACCCGGACCTGTGACTGCTCCGGCACCTGAATCGGCACCCGAACCTGCGACCGCTCCGGCGGTGACCTCCCCGGAGACGGAGCCCGAGGACGAGGCCTTCCCGGAGACGACTCCCCCGGACGCGGCTCACCAGGACACAGCTCCCCCGGACGCGGCTCCCCCGGACACAGCAATGCCCGCGGAGACGGAGGCAACACCCGCAGAAGCAGAAACGGCGGCGCCCCCGGCGGCTGAGGCACCTCCGGAAGCAGACACGGCGGCGGCACCCCCCGAAGCGGAACCGTCCGCGGCACGACCGGGGAAGGCGGCGGCACCGGCGCGGACGACGGGGAACGAGAAGAAAACGGGGAAAGGGACGGGAGCAGGGACGGGGAAGTCCGGCACGTCACGGAGACGCGCCAAGGTCCCCGAGGGGCCCTGGCCCCGCCCGCCCCGCACCCGGGTCATCGCCGTGGCGAACCAGAAAGGCGGCTGCGCGAAGACGACCAGCACGGTCAACCTGGCCGCCGCCCTCACCCAGGCCGGCCTCGCGGTCCTCGTCCTCGACCTGGACCCCCAGGGGAACGCGTCGAGCGCGCTCAGCGTGCCGCATACGGTCGGTGTACCGAGCCTGTACGACGTCGTCGTCGACCGGCGGCCCCTCGCCGAGACCGTGGTCACCTGCCCCGACCTGCCGGGGCTGCTCGCCGCTCCGGCGACGATCGACCTCGCCGGAGCCGATCTCGAACTCATCACCGCCGTGAACCGGGAGCAGCGGCTACGGGACTCGCTGCAGGAGTACCTCGCGACCCGGGACGGTGACGAGCGGATCGACTACGTGTTGATCGACTGCCCGCCGAGCCTGAGCCTGCTCACGGTCAACGCGTTCACCGCCGCCGGTGAGGTGCTCATCCCCGTCCAGTGCGAGTACTACGCCTTGGAAGGGCTGTCCCAGCTACTCGGGCATATCGACCTGGTGCGCAACCACCTCAACCCGCAGCTCCAGATCAGCAGCCTCCTGCTGACCATGTACGACTCGCGCACCCGGCTGTCCTCCCAGGTCGCCGACGAGGTGCGGACGCATTTCCCGGACCGGGTGGCGAACACGGTGATCCCGCGGTCGGTGCGGATCAGCGAGGCGCCCAGTCACGGGCAGACCGTGCTCACCTACGACCCTGCGAACATCGGGTCCCGCCGGTACCGGGAGGCCGCCTACGAGCTCGCCACCCGGCTCACCGTCGACTGACCGGGTACGGACCAGCCCCGGAGGGGGAGGCCCTGAAGGGGTAGGCCCTGGACACCGTCCGCCATGACGCCTGGCCCGCCCCGATCCGGATGCACCGACCGGGCAGGATGACCCCGTGAAGGTCTCGTCGCGCTCCTCGGTCCCCCCGTTCGCGGTGATGGAGATCATCGCCGCCGCCAACGCCCGCCGCGCCGCCGGACAGCAGGTCCTCAACCTGTGCGCGGGTGAGCCTGCCTCCGGGGCGCCCGACGTGGTCCGGCAGGCGGCGCGGGACCTGCTCGACCAGGGCGACCTCGGCTACACCGAGGCGGTCGGCACCCCGCGGCTGCGCGCGGAGATCGCCGAGCACTACCGCCGCTGGTACGGAACCGACCTGGACCCCCGGAACATCGCCGTGACCACCGGTTCCTCGGGCGGGTTCCTGCTCGCCTTCCTCGCCGCCTTCGACCCCGGCGACCGGGTCGCGCTGGCCCGGCCGGGATACCCGGCGTACCGGAACATCCTGCACGCCCTGGGCTGCGAGGTCGTCGAAATCGACTGCGGGCCGGACACCCGGTACCAACCGACGATCGCGCAACTGGAAGCCCTCGACACCCCGATCGACGGACTCGTCGTTGCCGGGCCGGCGAACCCGACCGGCACCCTCATCGCCCCGGAGGCCCTCGACGCCCTGCTCACCTGGTCGGCGGCGAACGGGGTACGGCTGATCAGCGACGAGATCTACCACGGGATGACCTACCCCGGGGACGGGGCCGGAACCCCGGGCGGTGCGCAGGCGCACCCGGGCGGGCCGGGTGCGCCCACCGCGGCCGGGCACCGGGCCGGCGGCGCCATCGTCGTCAACTCGTTCTCGAAGTACTGGGCGATGACCGGCTGGCGGCTCGGCTGGCTGGTCCTCCCGGAGGACCTCACCGCACCCGTCGACGCCCTCGCCGGGAACCTCGCGCTCTGCCCGCCCGCACTCGCCCAGCACGCCGCGGTGGCGGCGTTCACCCCCGAGGGGTACGCGGTGGCCCAGCGGAACGTCGCCCGGTACGCCCGGTCCCGGCGGCTCGTCCTGGACCGTCTCGCCGACCTCGGCTGGTCCCGGGCGGCCCCCGCGGACGGCGCCTTCTACGTGTACGCGGACATCTCCGACTCCGGGATAGATTCCCCCACCTGGTGCGCCCGCCTGCTCGACGAGGCCTCGGTCGCGCTCACCCCGGGCACCGACTTCGACACCGTGCACGGCCGGGACTGGGTTCGGCTGTCCTTCGCCGCGGCCCCGGACGTCGTCGGCCAAGCCGTGGAGCGGATCGCCGCCTGGCAACGGACCCGGTAACCGACCCCCTGACCGGGCGGACGGGGGCACCGGCTGGCCGTCCGGGTGACCGAGCGGCCAGGTGACCGAGTGGCCAGGTTGCCGGGTGGCCGAGTGGCCGGGTGGCCAGGTGGCCGGGTAGCCGTCCGGGTGGACGTCCGGGCCTCGACCGGACGGGACGGCCCCGGCGACATAGGCTCATGCCATGTCTGACCGGAGCGCCTCCGTCATCCCCGAAACCTTCACCGTGCAGGTGGAGGATGTCCGGCGCGCCTCCGGGAACGGCCGCCCCGCGGGCGATGACCCGGCTTGGTCACGGCTGCGCGACGATGCGGCCGAACTGGCCCGCTCCGAACCGGCGCTGGCCAGTTTCGTCCATGCGACGATCCTCGCGCACGCCCGGCTGGAGCAGGCGCTCGCCTACCACCTCGCGCAGAAGCTCGCCAACGCCGATGTCGGATCCCTCCAGGTACATGAGGTTTTCAGCGACGCCTACGGCGACTCCTCGACGCTCTGCGCGCAGGCCCGGGCCGATCTGAACGCCCTCTTCGACCGTGATCCGGCGGTGCACACCCTCGTCGAGCCGTTCCTCTTCTTCAAGGGCTACCACGCCCTGCAGGCCTACCGGGTCACCCACTGGCTGTGGAACGTCGGGCGTACTGCCCTCGCCCTGCACTTCCAGAGCCGGGTGTCCGAGGTGTTCGCCGTGGACATCCACCCGGCGGCCCGCATCGGATCCGGAGTGATGATCGACCACGGAACGGGGGTCGTGATCGGGGAGACCGCCGTCGTCGAGGACGACGTGTCGCTGCTGCAGGGAGTCACCCTCGGGGGTACCGGCAAGGAGCAGGGAGACCGGCACCCGAAGGTGCGCCGCGGGGTGATGATCGGTTCGGGGGCGAAGATCCTCGGGAACACCGAGATCGGCGAGTACAGCCGGATCGGTGCCGGCAGCGTCGTACTCCGGGCCGTCCCGCCGCAGTCGACGGCCGTCGGCGTACCGGCCCGGGTCGTCGGGCGGGGCGGATCCGACCGTCCCGCCCATGACATGAACCAGCTGCTCGACCTCGGCCCCGAGGACTACACGATCTGACCGTGCTGTCACCAGCCACGATGCGGCGGCACCTGCACGATGCAACCCCACCTCGCGGCGCTCGCGCCCGCCCCATGCGGGCACCGGCCGTGGGGGGTGGGAGCCCGGGTGGGGGTGTGGGTGAGAGGGATCAGGTAGGGATGTCCCAGGCGGTGACGGTGAGGACGACGGAGCTGTCGGCGCCCACGGTGTCGACGACGATGAGAGCCATCCGGTCCCGGTCGGGGCGGCCGGAGCCCCCGGCACCGTTGGTGACCGTGCACAGGGCGAGACCCTGACGCGGAGTGACCTTCGTGTTCACCGGTGCGGTGCGGATGGCGGTGGCGCACTCCCCCGGGGTGGCCTCGGTACCGGGAACGGTCGCCAGCCGGGTGTCGGAGAAGGTCAGCGTGCCCGGGACACCCCGGGTGCAGCTCCACCGGTACCGGAGGTCCACGGTCTTGTCGGTTGCGCCGACGGCGGGTTCGTCGAGGTCTACCGCACGCGCCCCGGAACAGCCCTCTCCCGGGCTCAGGGTGAGTTTCTGCCCCGGATAGGTCGGCGAGTAACTCACCGCGGTGCCGGAGGGGGTCCCGGTTCCGGACGGGGCTGCGGCACCGGTGCCGGAAGCGGTCCCGGCCCCCGATGCGGTGTCACCCGACGCGACCGCGGGCCCGGAGGAAACCGGAACGCTCGCGGACGCCGAGGGCCCGGTACCGGCCGCCGGCTCCCCGCCGCCCGCAGCCCCGGTCAGGTCCGGGGACGGCGCGCCGTGCAGCAGCGCCGCCGCGGAAACCCCGAGCGCGGCGATGGATAGCCCGAGAGCGATCAGGGCGAGCAGGGCGACCTGGGGCGGGTGGAGCCGGAAGGCCGGCGCCGCAGCTGCGGCTTCCCCGGGGGCCGGGGAGCGGTTCGCTGTGGCGTCCCGGAGCGGGGAGCCCGCGATGTCGGGTTCGGACACGGCATCCCCTTCGTCTTCCCGTCGCCTGTTCCCGCGGTGAGCCGCCGGACACACAACCCCGGGTAGTAACTTATCGCGTCCATTACATTACGCAACGTTAGTTCTTGGAGGATCGGCGGCCTGCGGGGAGGGGCTCGGCGACGAGTTGCTCGTCCCGGACCCGGATGGCGTCCCGGATCGGACGGACCACCTCAAGGGGCTGCCCGGCCCCGCCCGACCCCTTTCACCGACGCCACCACCCCCGGCGATCTTGTCGTCTGCGTGGGCGACAACACCGACGAGGAACGCACCGGTCGCAGTCCGGCCCCGACGGCTGACACCGACGCGACATCCGATGATGGTGCGGCGACCGGCAGCCCGCACGGGACCGAGCCTCCGGTGGGGCCACGCGATCGGGACAACGGTGACGAAAGGCCTTGATCCGGTCCGGACCGGGTCGTAAGACTGTCAGGACGTCCGTCCCCGGAAGGCCAGGAGGGGCCGCGTCCATGGCAGAGACCCCGCACCACGTACCCGACGTTGTTCCCCTCAGCATTGACGAGCCCGACCCGGGGCTCGTGATCATCACCGTCCCCGCCCAGGTCCCGGCCTCACGGGCCCGCCACGAGGCCATCCCGCTCGCCGCGGACCTGCGGAGCGTCCCCTGCTGCGCCGCCGCCCCGGTCGACGACCCCGAGCAGCACCCGCCGACCGAGGACGGGTGGTGACCGGCGGGGCCGGCAGCCCGGGGCGGTCCGCCGGTGACCCCGTCGTGGACGGCGCCGGCATATTCCGTTCCGCGGCCGCACGGTCCCAGGTGTACGAGGCCTACGACCGGCTGCTCGGGTTGTGGCCGGTACCCCACGAGGATCTGGACGTCGACACGCGTTTCGGCAGGGTTCACGTGCTCACGAGCGGTCCCGCCGGGGGAACGCCGGTGCTGCTCCTGCATGCCGCGTCGATGGGCGCACCCTCGTGGGCGCCCACTGTCGAGCCGCTGGTCCGGGCCGGATTCCGGGTGTACGCGGTCGACCACCCGGGTGAGGCGAACCGCAGCATGCTCACCGACCCGCGCCGGTTCCCGCGCAACGACGACGAGGTGGCCGCCCTGTACGGCGAAGTCGCCGACGCGCTCGGGATCGAGCGCGGCCCGGTCGTCGGGGCGTCCGCGGGCGCCCAGCGGGCACTGCGGTACGCCCTCGCACATCCGGGCCGGATCACGCACCTCGC
>JARRQM010000081.1:0-6527 GCA_037381765.1 Kineosporiaceae bacterium | reverse complement strand
GCTGGCCGGTAGCCGAACCGGACGACGATCGTCCCAGCACCCCGGACGTCCGGTCCGGGGCCGGTTCCGGTCAGCGGGATGCGACGGCGATCTCCAGCAGGCGCCGGGCCCGGGCGTCGAAGGAATGTTCCCGGCGCACCTGCTCGGCGAGGGCCAGCCGGGAGGCCCGGTCACCGAGCACCTCGTCGGGGTCGGCCCGGAGGAGAGCAGCCAATTCCTGGGGTGAGGTCCAGGTCCGCACCTGCTTGCCGAAGACGTCGTCGAGCCCGTCCACGGCGTCGGTGAGCAGCCGCCCGCCGACGGCGGTGACGTCGAACACCCGGTTGGAGATGAACCCCTCGACCCGCATGTCGTCCCAGTGGTCGTTGAGCACGACCCCCGCGGAGGCGTACGCGGCAGGCAAGTCCACGGCGGGAACCGACAGCCCCCGGACCACGCCCTCGGGCAGGAACGGCTCCCAGCCCTTCCCGTACACCTCCAGGTCGCATCCGGCGTCCAGGGCGTACCGGACGGCCTGCCGGTACACCCCGCGGGAATTCCCGACGAACAACGTCCGGGCCCCGGTGTCCGGTTCGGCGACATCCGGGCGGAACACGGTGGCGTCGGTGCACTGGAGCAGCGGTTCCACGGCGATCCCGAACCGGGCGTCGACCCGCCGGGACCATAGGGCGCTCGCGGCGAGCACCCGGTCGTAGCCGCGCAACTCATCGGGGGTGACCAGGTCGGGGTGGCTGATCACCCAGAGCAACTGCACCTTGGCCTCGTCCGGGTCGACCACGTCGAGCCCCCGAAGCACGAGGTTGACGTCGTCGAACGCGGTGGTTTCCCGTTCCCGGGATTCCCGCACGTCGATGACCACGTCCTGGCCGAGCCGGCGCAGCGCGGTGGCGAGCGACCGGGCGAACCCCCAGTCCCCCCACAGCCGGCCCGCCGGACCGGCCGGTGCGGCGATCTTCAGCGCCCACCGCAGCGCGGGCATCCCTGCGGCGGGGCCGTCGGCCACGGTGCGGGCGGGCCGGACGACGATCGGACGCAACCGCCGGGTCCTCGCCTTCGGGTCGCAGACCATCCGGTGGTGGGCCACCGCGAATCCGCTGCGCTCCCACAGTTCCCGCCCGGACGGCAACGCCGAACCGGTCCAGTGCTCGTGGAACAGGATGTCGTCCTGGGCGTCGGCCGGGGTGAGGGCGGGGATCCGGGGAGGCGCCGCCCCGGCCGCCGGTCCGGCCACACCCGCCGCCCCGGCCGTCCCGGACGCCGCCACCGACCCGGCCGGGGCCTCGTCGAGGAGTAGCTGCACCTCGGGGCCGGTGACCAGCCGGATGCCCCCGTGCCCATCCCGGGCCAGGCGCAACGACAGGTCGGTCTCCGACCACGAGGACAGGTACACGCAGTCCAGTCCGTGCGCGTCCAGCAGGTCCGCGGTCCGGGCCGCCCACACCGGCCCGGACAACGCCGGAATGTCAACGACGGGTCCGAGGGCCCGGACGTCCTCGGCGGGGTGGCCGTCGAGCAGCAGGATGGGCTGGTCGGCCCCAGCGGTGAAGGTCGCCCCGGCCCCGATCAGGGTGCCGTCCGGCCCGGTCACTGCGGGCTGGACGGCAGCCACGGCGGGATCGGAGAGTTGCGCGTGCAGGGCACCGAGCAGGCCCGCGCCGGCCACCACCGCGCTGCGGCAGGCCACCGCGAACTCCCCGGTGGCCGCGGCCAGCCCGGTGTCCACGGCGAGCGCCCAGGTGAGGTCGACGGGCTGACGGAGCAACCGGACCCGGGGGTCGGCCAGGGACAGGCTGGCCAATGCCATCGTCGCCGACCGCGAGCAGGCGATACCGATGAGGAGGATCTCCACGTCGAGGCCCGCGCCGTCGGCGTCGAGAAGCAGATGTGTGATGCACCGGCGGGTCAGCTGGACGTCCTCACCGACCGGGATGACCACGGACATCCGCCCGGCCACCCGGGGACGCTGCCGCGCCGCCGTCCAGTCCAGCGCGTGACGGGCGCGGACGACATAGTTCCAGGAGACCGATTCCCGGACGCTGATCCGTGAGCCGTCCGCACCGTCCTCGCTGTACACGGCACCGATAAAGGGCACGTAGCGCAGTTCGGCGCGGGCACCGAGTTTCAGCACGAGGTCGTAGTCGACGGCCCGGCGCAGGTCCGTGGAGAACCCGCCGACCTCGGCGAGCAGGTCCGCCCGCACGACGAGGATGTTGAGGTCGATGTGGTTGCCGACGAGCAGGTGTTCCCGGCCCCCGTCGAAGGCCCGGTAACTCACTTTCGCACCGTGCCGCAGCCGCATCGCCGAGTAGGCCGCGGACAGGTCGTCGCGCTGCATCACCGCGGCCATGACCCGGAGGAAGTCCGGGTCCCAGGTGTTGTCGGAGTCGAGGAACGCGACGTACCGGCCCCGGGATTCGTCGATGGCCCGGTTCCGGGCGGCGCTCACCCCGCCACGTTCCTGGCGGAACACCCGTAGCCGCGGCTCGAAGTGGGCGAGCCCCTCCAACACCCCGGGGGTGTCATCGGACGACCCGTCGTCGACGACGACCAGCTCCCAGTCCCCGAGGGTCTGCGCCTGAACCGACTCCACGGCCCGCCGCACCGAGGCGGCCCGGTTCCACACCGGCATGACGACCGAGACGAGCGGCCCCCCGCCGTCCACCGGTTCCGGCCGCACCCCGGCGAGCCCGGCGAGGAACCGGCGGCTGCCCTCGGCGTCGAAGTGCGCGGTCCGGCGCGGCGCCAGCCGCAGCCGCTCCTGGGCCAGCCAGCTGTCCAGGGCCGCGTCGAGCTGCTCGCGGACCCGGTCCAACCGGACCGTACCGGGCCGGTTGAGCACGCCGTCCAGGGGCAACGTCACCTCCGGACCCGCGGTGAGGACGTAGCCGAGCGGGCCGAACGGCGCCGCCTCCGCCTCGGGGTAGGCCCGGGTGACGAGCACGGGGTCGAACAGGAGGTGGGTGCTCCGGGTCCGCTGGTGGCTCACCCGGGCCAGGTACACCGCGAGCGGGTCGCGCACCAGCGACCGCCACCGCTTCCGCTCGTACCAGGCCGGTTCGAACAGCGGGTTCGGCGACAGCCCCTGCCCCCGGCCGGACCGCAGGTAATGCTGCACCGCGGCGGCGTCGGAGCCGAAGGTGCGCCCGGCCTGCCGCTCGTACCAGTCGCGGTCGAAAACCCCGCTGGCGAGGATGCGCCGCAGGTGATGGCGCCGACGGAGCCGGAGCATCGTCGTCGACCAGCCCGGGACGCGCCGCAGCACCGCTCCGACCACCGACCGCACGGTGCTCACCGGGTGTAGCCGATCAGCGGGCGCAGCGGGAGCGGCGGGCTCGTCGGTCCCTGCCCCTCCCCCGGTCTCGGCGGGTAGAGCACGGCGGTACGTTCCAGATACTCCCGGACCCCGGCGAAATCCTCCGGGTAGGCCCGTTCACAGGCCGCCAGCAAGTGATCCGAGCCCAACCGGTACGGGTCGTAGCGCAAGGTGTCGATCTTCACCAGGGGTAGGCGGGCCCCGTCCAAAGCCCGGTCGGCCATCGCCGCCATCGGATTCCACGGTTCCCGGGACAGCTTCTGCCAGGCCGCCCAGCGGCGGCGCCACGGCAACCGGCGGATCGTATGCGTCGCCCACCAGATGTGCCGGGCCCGGGCCGCCCGCCGATCCTCCGGGGTCTCCTCGAACACCGAACCGGCCCGGAACCCGGCGTCGAGCAGGGCACCGCTGAGACCCAGCTCGTAACGCCGGATGACCTCGCTGCGGTCGGAGATCGGGGTCATCGCCCTCCAGAAGTCGGTGAACGCGTGGGAACGCACCACCCAGCGACGGAAGGCGATGAAGAAACTCTGTACGTGCAGGGAGCGGCGCGGAGTCAGGGTCATCCCCCAGAAGTCGACCGGGCGGGCGGCCATCTCGTCGATGATCCCCCGCAGGTCGCGCAGCGGTCCGACGTAACTGTCGTTGCAGCAGATGACGTGGTCGTGTTCGGTGAGGTCGCCGGCGAGGTCCAGCCCGGTCTTGTAACTGTAGAAGTCGTAGCCGAAGTTCGGCCGCTGGATCAGTTCCGCCCGTTGCCGGATCTCGTCGAGCAGCACGGGATCCTTGATCCCGGCGGTGGACACCACCAGGAGCCGGTCGACGGCCCCGGCGAGAACATCCATCTGCCGCAGGGCGTGGGGAGCGACCTGACCGGTGGCATCGTAGTGCGCCATCACCGCGAGCGTGCTCATCGTCCTTCTCTGGCCATGGACCGGGTCCGGGTGTGTTCCGGGCTCCGACGAGGATGTCGGGCCGGGCCGTGCCCGGTCACCGGCATTCCTGCCGGGATGACGGTCGGCCACGGCCCACCCTAGCGTCCCCGCACCGCACCACTGCCGTCCACGCTGCCGGACGCGTCGGGGCGGGTCACCCGCGTCCGAGACGACGCGGACTGGTCAGGAACCCCGCCCCCCAGCTCACATGCATCACCGCGATGGCGACCGGGAGAAGGGCCCGGGACGGCCAGGACATCTCCCGGGATTCCAGGGCGGCCCCGCCGGACACCGCGGCCAGGTAGCCGAGGGGCAGGACGAGGGCGGGCCAGAACCCGGCCACCCCGGCGACGGTGCCGCCGAGCACGCCGAGCAAGGCCAACGGGGGCGCGAGGTAGCGCAGGTTCAGTGTCTCCGGATGCCGCCGCGCGACGACCCGACGCCAGCGTCCGTAGTGGAAGTACTGCCGGGCGAGGGTACGCAACGAGGACCGCGGCCGGTAGGCGACCCGCATCGCGGGTTGGAACCACACCACACCACCGCTGCGCCGGATCCGCAGGTTCATCTCCCAGTCCTGGGCGCGCAGGAACGTCTCGTCGTAGCCGCCCACCCGGTCCAGGGCGGTACGCCGGAACGCCCCCAGGTACACGGTGTCCGCCGGCCCCTCCGCGCCCCCGGTGTGGAAACTCGCGTTACCCACGCCGAGTCGGCTCGTCATCGCCCGGGCCTCGGACCGTTCGAAAGCCGTCGTCCCCTCGGAAGCCTTCACCCCGCCGACGTTGTCGGCGCCGGTGCGGCGCAACGTGTCCACCGCGGTGCGCACATAGTCGGCGGGCAGCAGGGCGTGCCCATCGATCCGGACCACGACGGGGAACCGGGCGACCGTGAGCGCCGCATTCAACCCCGCCGGGGTGGCTCCGGTGGGGCTCGGGTTGCGTACCGACCGGATCCGGGGGTCGGCGGCGGCGAGGTCGGCGACGATGGCGTCGGTACGGTCCCGGGACGGGCCCAGGGCGAGAACGAGTTCGAGTTCCCCCGGGTAGTCCTGGTCGAGGGCGTGCCGGACGGCGTCGGCCAGATGCCGTTCCTCGTTGAGCACGCACACGACCATGCTCACCCCGGTCCCCTCGGGTAGCGCGGACCCCACGGCGTCCTCGCCCTCCTCAGGTCGGTGACAGCGGCCGCACCCAGCCGCTGCGGTCCGGTATCTGCACGACCAACACCACACCGCAGCTGAGCATGGCGGTCCTGTGTCCTCTCTCACCGACGGGGCCGGTTGCTGGCACCGATGCCGACGCCGAACAGGTCAGGCGCCCCTTCGGCGCCGACCCACAGTAACCGAGCTGACGCCCTCACCCGACGCAGGCCGGTTGCTGGTGGCGCCCCGCCGCACCCGCGGACCCGCCGGGCCCGACCGGGTCAGGGCGGGTCCGCCCCGGCCGGGCCGGGTCGGGCCGGAGAACAGCCCGAACGCCGCATCAACCAGGTGAGAAAACGCTTTCAGCGGTGTTGCGGAAGAGCTCGTGCAACGCTCGGGTCATTCCGGGGGTTCACCGGTCCCCGGAACCGGCCTCTTCTGCCTGCTGCTGGTCGGTCGGGGACTGCCCGGAAGCAACCAGGGTGGCTTCCTCCAGACGGACGGTGCCGCCCTCACCGCGTTCCCCGCCCGCACCGGGCTGCCCGAGTTCGCCGGGCCCGCCGTTCCGCGCCGGAACGGCCTCGGGAACCACGATCCGGGCGGCGCCCTTCTCCAGCGGTAGCTGTTGGCTGTCCAACTGCGGCCAGTCGGCCAGCCAGTGCGCGAGTACCTGCTGTTCCTCCGGGCGGTCGGCGTCGTCGAGCAGGATGACGGCTCCCGGCGCGAACCGGTCACGCAGCAACGGCACCGCCGGGTACCGGGATTCCGGGGCGAGGCTGCCGATCGGACCGTCGACGAAGAGCACCTCGATCCCGTCCAGTCCGTCCAGGGCCGAGGCCGTGTACCAGGGGCGGTCCTGCCCGTCGACCGTGACCGTGTCGATGGGGGCGAGACGTACCTCGGCGAGATCACCGAGCCCGTGTTCGGCGAGGGCCGCCAGGGTCGATTCCCGGAACGCGGCGTCATGTTCCAGGGCGACGACCCGGCCGGATCCGCCGAGGGTCCGCAGGGCGAGCGCAGCCCACACCGTGGACACCCCGCTGCCGCACTCGACGATCAGCCCCGGCCGCCGGGTGAGGATCTCCCCGACGTAGGCGAGCAGGAGGTCCGGGGAGGCCGCCCAACCGCGGCTGGCCGGCAG
>JARRQM010000080.1:0-6612 GCA_037381765.1 Kineosporiaceae bacterium | reverse complement strand
GATCTCCCGCCGGAACTGTGCCACGGCCTTGGACGTCAGGCTCTTCACCGTGCCCACGCTGATCCCCAGGGTTTCCGCAACCTCACGTTCGGTGAGGTCGAAGGCGAACCGGAGGACAAGGCAGGCGCGGCGGCGGGGCGGAAGCCGCAGGAGAGCGGCTCGGGTGTCCACCACGGCGGCGCTGTCGGGCTGGTGCGCCTGGCGGGACATCAGGACCATGAGGTGGGCCAATCCTCGGCGTTCCTTGGCGTTGCGTCGGAAGTGGGCCGAAGCGTGGTTCACCATGATCCGGCGAACGTACGCCACGGGGTAGTCGGTTTCCTTCACCCTGTTCCATTGTCGCCAGACCGCCAGGAGGACCTCGGCAGCGAGGTCCTCCGCAGCCTGCTCGTCGCCGAGCATGAGGTAGGCCAGACGGTCCAGACCACGTCCGTGCTGACGGACGAAGGCGGAGAACTCCTCCGCAGACCCCGCCGCCCCCGGGGTCATGCGTGTACCCGTCGGATGTCCCGGATCGCACCGGGACAGGGACGAACGGCCCCGACGAAGGTGGGCATGTTCGTGCGGTGTTCCTTTCGGTGAACGGGTCAGGAGAGTCCCCGGGGCGCCGGGGCCACTCGCGAAGGCGCGTTGGGGTCTCAGGAGTATCCGTCCTCTTGGTCCTTGTCCGGATGCAGGTGGGATGTTTTGTGCCATCGGGGTCACCACCCAGGAGTTCCGGAGTGACGGCCCCGGAACTGGGAAGACATCACCTCGGATAAGTGCGCGGAGGGGGCCAAACGGTTGCCCGCCCCCTCAGGTGTGACGCATGTCACGGGACATCCCGGGGTTCCGGCAATTTCATGCGTGGCCCAAGTCACCAGTTGCCGAGAGGGGTGGCGCTGTTGGGAGAGGAGACACACGGAAACGCTCAGGCGGCCAGATCCCGATGTCGTGGTCTCCGCCTGCCGGGTGCGTCCTGTTCACCGGATGCGCCGTGGTTCGCGTCGTCCCCGGTCTCGTCAGCTCTCCGTCTGCTGTCTCCCGCCGGGAACCCGGGCGAGCAGGGGCCGGGATCGGTGCCCGAGGACGTCCGCGTGAACGTCGCCCGGGAACCCGGGCGAGCAGGGGCCGGGACGCCGGACACCCGGACGGGCCGTCAGACAGGCCCGCCCGGGTGTTCTCCCCCCGGCCGGCCGGCGGGTGGTCCGCTGGTCAGCTGCGCTGTACCGCTCCCAGATCGCAGGCGTTCGGTTTCCGTGCCACCCCACGTTGGTCCCGGCTGGTACATCCGGATCCGATCGTGAGGATGGGGCTGTTCGCTGCGGGCATCATGGTCCGGGTCGGTCCGCCGTTGGCCGCGGGGTCGGCCAACTTCGGATTCTTCGCCGTCACGTCGGGGATGCAGGGAGTGGAGGTGTCCTTCGAGGAGGACAGCCACTGCACGACGTTCTTACCGGTCCCCGTGGTGCTACAGGTCATGGCCTGGCCCCAGGGGTTACCGGCGGAGTTGCCCACGAACACGGTGTTGGTGAGCACGAACTTGCTGCCGAACAGGGCACCGCCGTGCCCGGAGGCCTTGTTCTTCGCGAAGGTCACGTTGTTGTCGTGGTGGCCGTCACCGAAAATGGCACCCCCGTAGGCCTTGGACGTGTTGCCGTACAGGGTGCTGTTGTTGATCGTGCAGGTGGGGGCGCAGTCGAGATAGAGCCCGCCGCCGTTGCCACCCGAGGTGTTCGACAGGATGCTCGTCCCGGTGATGGTGATCGTTCCCGTCTTGGCGAAATCGCTCGGGCCGATGCTGATCCGGGCGCCGCCACCGAGTCCGTTGATCCGGTTGCTCTGGAAGGTGCTGCGGTCGACGAGGATGCGGTCCCGACCGTAGGCCCACAGGTACATGCCGCCGCCGGCCCTGTCACCGGTGTTGCGGGTGAACGTCGACCCGCAGATGCGGATATCTCCGCCCTTTCCGTCCCGGGACAGGGGGGCTGCCCCATCGGTGCCGATCGCCCCGCCGCTGCCCTTGGCGCCGTTCTTGTCGCTGTGGTTGTCGTCGAACGTCGAGTTCACGACGGTGAGCGGGGACAGCAAACTGTAGAGGGCGCCACCGTAGGCGGAGGAGTTCCCGGTGAACCGGCTCCGTACCACGGTGAGACTGCTGTCGGTTCCGGCCATCACGGCGCCGCCACCGACCTCCGCGGCGTTGTCCTCGAAGGTGCTCCCGATGACCTCGAGACGGGTCCGGAACATCCCGGCCACGGCGCCACCGCCGTTCGGCCCGGTTTCCGCCTTGACCGCGTTCCCCCCGACCAGGCGCAGGTTGCGCACCGACAGGGTGGTTCCGTTGTCCGCCAGGAGGATCCGGTTCCCCCCGCCGCCCCGGAGAGTGACCTTCCCTCCACCATCGATGACCGTGGTCCGCTTCGCGGTGATCTGCCGGGTCACGGTGATCGTCGCGTTCCCGGTGCCGCACTTGAAGGTCACGTGGCCCCCGGCGGACACCGCCGAACGCAGGGCGGCCTGGGAACAGCTCGCCGGCGTCCCGTTGCCGACGACGTGCTGTGTCGTGGGGACCGGCACCGTCGCCGGTACGGCGCAGGAGGCGCCCGAGCCGGTGCTGCCGACCGGTCCGGTCCGTACTGCCGTGCCCCGCTGCGCGGAACTACCGGGAGCGGTGGTGGAAGCGGTGGTCACCGGCGCCGTTGTCGGGGTGGACGGGGCGGGTGCCGATCCCGCCGAGGCCGGGCCGCGCGGGTCCTCGACCGGGGCCGGCAGGGCGGCGGTTACCTGCTCGGCGGTGGGCTCCGCCCCGGTCTGTGCTTTCACGGCGATCCCCGCGCCCAGTGCCGTCGCCGTGGCGACAGCGGCGACCAAGGTCTTTCCCAACAGACTTCGCACACCGACTCCTTACCCATCGGATCCCGCCCCGCGGAGAGGGAACGGCGTCTCCCTTCTTGTGCGTTGGAGAGGCCGAAAAGGTTGCCTGGTGCCGGGAAGTTCTTCGGGCGGACGGCTCCCCGGGGCGCCTCGACCGCCTCCGCCCACCCGGGGGATCGCCGGGGTCGCAACCGGCTGGGCCGGAGCAGGCGGTCGCCGCTCAGGAAGCGGGACGGTCCGTCTGGTGCCGGGCATCGATCGTGACCGGGGCGAGTCGGGTGGCGGTGGCGACGGGTTCCCGGGTTCCGGGCTTCAGGCCGGGTCCTCTCCGGCCGCCGGGTGGACCAGTCCCGTGGTGTAGGCGGTGATCGCGGCCTGGGTGCGGTCCCGAACCCCCAGCTTGGTCAGGACGGCACCGACGTGGGTCTTGACCGTCTGCACCCCCACGTGCAGGCGGTCACCGATCTCGGCGTTGGACATCCCCGCCGCGATCAACCGGAGCACCTCGGTCTCCCGCTCGGTGAGCGCGGCCAACCGGCGGTCATCACGGGCCGGTCGGGTCCGGCCCGCGACCAGCCGCCCCAACTGAGCCGGGAACAGCACCGACTCGCCGCCGGCGACCACGTGCACCGCGTGCCGGATCCGCTCCGGAGGAGTCCGCTTGGCCAGGAACCCGCAAGCCCCCGCGCGCAGCGCCTCCGTCACGTAACCGTCATTCTCGAAGGTTGTCAGGACGAGCACGGCCGGCGGCGGCGCCACCCGTTCGAGGATCAGCCCGGTGGCCCGGATGCCGTCCAGGCGCGGCATCCGGATGTCCATCACCACGACGTCCGGCCGCAGCCGACCGGCCAGCACCAAGGCCTGCGCGCCGTCCTCGGCCTCACCGACGACCTCGATCCCCGGCTCCGTCTGCAGGATCACCGACAAGCCCGCCCGCACCAGGGCCTCGTCGTCGACCAGCAGCACCCGGACGGTCACCGATCCGCCTCCCAGGGCAGCCGCACCACGTACCGCCACTGGTCGCCGTCCCCGCCGACGACGAGCGTGCCGCCGAGCCCGTCCACCCGGTCGCGTACCCCGCGGAGCCCGTTCCCGCCGCGGGCCCGGCCCGTACTCAGCCCCGTCCCCGGCTCCCCCGTCCTCACCCCGGGCTCCCCCGTCCCCGGCTCCCCCGTCCTCGCCCTGGGCTCCCCCGTCCCCGGCTCCCCCGGCCCCGTTGGCCCCGCCGCCGGTAGCGGATTGACCACCTCGAGTTCGACCTCGGTGGCGGTTATCCCGACCCGTACCCGCACCGCTGCCGGGCCGGCGTGCCGCAGCGCGTTGGTCAGCCCCTCCTGCAGGATCCGGTAGGCATGCCCGGAGACGCGGTCCGGCACCCGCCG
Organism: Kineosporiaceae bacterium; assembly: GCA_037381765.1. GTDB lineage: Bacteria > Actinomycetota > Actinomycetes > Actinomycetales > Kineosporiaceae > JARRQM01. The sequence continues at coordinate 2,374 of JARRQM010000080.1, read as the reverse complement.
GACGTCCCCGGTCACCAGCATGCGGATCTGCTGCCGGGCGTCACTCGAACGCGCCACCAAAGCGTCAACGTCGGCCAGGGTCGGCCCGCCCGCAGGCTCGACCCGACCCGCCCGGGCACCGGTCCGCGGCAGTGCTGGGGCCTGCGGCCCGGGGACCGAACGCAGCAGCCCGAGGACCTGGTCGAGTTCGTCGGCCGCGACCCGGGCGGCGTCCTCGATCGCCGCCAGCGCCCGGCCGGCGAACTCCGGGTCCCGGTCGAGCATCGTCCGCGCGGCCGCCGCCTGCAGCGTCACCACGCTCAAGGTGTGGCCGAGGCCGTCGTGCAGGTCCCGGGCGGCCAGGTTGGCCAGTTCTGCCTGGGTGCGGCGGTGCTGCTCGGCGGTCAGCCGATCGGCGGCCGACGGCCCGAGCAACGCGGGCGCCACACCGGCCAGCAACCGTCCGGCCAGTACGGTGAACCCGACCACCGCCGCGAGCAGTCCCACCCCGACCGGGGGACCCCAGGCGTACTCGCTCCCCGCGGTGCTGTGTCCGAGCGGCGTGGTCATCTCCACGAACGGGAGCAGCACCAGGGCCGTCGCGGGCACCGGCACCGCGAGGGTGAGCGCCGCGACGAGACCGCCGACACCCGCGTGCAGGGTGTACCAGAGCGCCGCCCGGCCACGGTCGGCCCCGGACCGGTGCGTCACGGTCGGCAGGTCCGGGCGCAGCAGCATCCGCACCGCCGAGGTCTCCAGTTCGGGAACCGTCGGCAGCAGGCCCGTGAGCAGTACCAAGGGCAGAGCGGCAACGGCGTCCGGGACGAGTTCCGGCAGGTCGAGGAAGCTGGCGGTGTAGTCACCGAACGCCATCCCGACCACAGCCGCCACCATCACGTACGGCGTGAACAGGGCACCCCCGAGAATGAGGAAGGCCCAGGCGCGCAGCAGCCGGTCGACGGACCACCCGGCCCGCGACGGCGCCGGGACCGCCTCGGCTGCCACGTCAGGCATCGTTGCAGAACCCCCCGCGGTGACGGCCCGCGGCAGGCACCCGTGTCGACACCGGTCCCCCCACGGGGGGACCCGAATCACTCCCAGGACGGAGGCCACCCCGCCGGTTCCGCGAACAACCTGAACCCATGAACACGCGACTGATCGGCTGCTCCGCCGCCGGCTGGACCGGCCTGTACGGGGCACTCAAGCTGTACTGGGCCACGGGCGGCACCGCCCTGCGGGACCTCGTCGAGGTCCCGGGAGGTTCCTGGACCGACCCCCGGTTCGTGCTCTTCGGGCTCTGGGGAACGGTACTGCTCGCCGTCATCGGGATGGTCGTGGCCTGCGCTGCGGTGCACCCGCCCCGCCCGGGCACGCTCCGCCGACTCGTCCGGGTGGGCTGCTGGTTCGCCGCCACCATCCTGACGCTGAGGGCCGTGCCGGCCCTGGTGCTGGACCCGGCAGCCCTGGCCGGGTTCGTGGGCGACCAGCCGCTGACGGCGGACGAGGTACGCATGACCCGGCTCGACCTCACCTTGTGGACCCCGTTCTTCGCGGTGTGGGCCGCCCTGTGGCTGGGCCTGGCGATCACGACGCGGACCCGGCAAGCCGGCCCGCCACTCACCGGGGCCGTGTCCGGGCGGCCCTGACCCCGAGCGCACCGACTACGAGAACGAACCAGCCACCGGAGACAGGCATGATCACGACGATCAGGAGTCCGAGCCCGATCAGCCACCAGCCCACGTCCAGCGGGAACCGGCCGGTGCGGTTGACCGCATGCCGTGCCGTGTCGGCGATCACGGTCAGGGCGACCCCGCTCACCATGAACCAGAACGCGGCGTCCCGGTGCGCGTCCACGATCGTGTTGACGAACCCGTCCCCGGCGATCCCGGCCAGTTCGTGCCGGTACAGCACGGCGCCGACGACCAGGTGCAGTCCCGCAGTCATCAGGAGTAGTCGCGGCACCCAGCGGGTCCGGCCGTCCGCGACCGGTCCGGACTGTGCTGCAGCGATAACGCTGGTTTGCTCGGTCATGATGTCCTCCGCTCCCGGATCAATGGTCACCCAGGCTCGCGGTGCGGACGGACGGTGTCCTCCCTCCCCGGAGGGAGGACACCGGACCGATGGGGGAACAGGGTGTGCAGGCCAGGACGGACCGTGGCGCTCAGGCGAGGGTCCACCGCTGGATCGACTCCTCGTCGGCCGTCAGCCAAGTTCCGTCGCCCAGCGCACGCACGTAGCGGAGGCCGGGTGACTCGGGCTCGTACCGCACCCGCCCCCGAACCCGGCGAACCGAACGGTTGCCCACATCGTCCACATCGATCGGAGTCTCGAACGACCAGTGCGACAGGACATCGTCCGGGCCACGGAGCACCGCGAGGACAGTCCGGTCATCGAT
>JARRQM010000079.1:0-6620 GCA_037381765.1 Kineosporiaceae bacterium | reverse complement strand
GCGTAGGTCGAACCGGGACCCGTGCAACCAGCACTCGATGCTGCAGTCCTCGACCTCGCCCTCGGCGAGCGAGACGTCGGCGTGCGAGCAGGTGTCGCCGACGGCATGCAGGTCGCCGTCGGCGTCGCGGACGACCGCCACCGGGATCCCGGCGACGACCACCCGGATCGCCCCCGCCACGGGGACCTCCCCGGCGGCGCACACCCGCTGCGGACCGGTGATCTCAGGCATCGGTGCCCCCGACGGTTCCGGGGACCGAGGCGAGTTCCGCGTCGAGCCCGGCGAGTAGGCGGTCCTGCAGGTCGGGGACCCCGATCCGGGTGATCAACCCGGCGAAGAAGCCGCGGACGACGAGCCGGCGGGCCTCCTCGGCGGGGATGCCGCGGGCCTGCAGGTAGAACATTTGTTCGTCGTCGAAGCGGCCGGTCGCGCTGGCGTGCCCGGCTCCGACGATCTCCCCGGTCTCGATCTCCAGGTTGGGCACGGAGTCAGCCCGGGCCCCGTCGGTGAGCACCAGGTTGCGGTTCAACTCGTAGGTGTCGGTGGCCTCGGCGTCGGCACGGATCAGCACGTCGCCGACCCACACCGTGCGGGCCGTCTCGCCCTGCAACGCCCCCCGGTACTCCACCCGGGAGGTGCAGTGCGGGACGGCGTGGTCGACGAACAGCCGGTGCTCCAGATGCTGGCCGGGGTCGGCGAAGTACACCCCGAACCCTTCGAAGCTGCCTCCCGGCCCGGAGTGCCGGACGTTCGTGGAGACCCGGACGAGGGCGCCGCCGAAGGTCACCGCGACGTGCCGGATCCGGGCGTCCCGGCCGATGATGAGGTCCTGTTGGGACAGGTGGACGGCGTCACCGGCCCACTCCTGCACGGTGACGACGGTGAGTTCGGCGCCGTCCGCGGCATGGACCGAGACGAGTTCGGAGTGTTCGCCGCTGCCGTCGTGGTCGAGGATGACGGTGCCTCGGGAGAACCGGCCGGCGGTGATCACCAGGTGGTCGTGGGTGGTCCCGGGGCCGGTGCCGGTGAGCCGGACCCGGATCGGGGCGTCCGGCCGGGCCTCCTCGCCGAGGTCGAGCCGGAGCGCGCCGCCGGAACGGGCCAGGGTGACCGCGGCGGCCCGGTCCCCCGGTGCCGGCAGGTCGAGGGCCCGCACCTGCGCGGGGTCGAGTTCGCTGAGGTCGGCGCCGGCCGGCAGGTCGGTCCCGCGGGCCAGGTGCGCACCGGGCGGCCGGTCGGTGAACAGGTCCGCGAGCCGGTTCAGGGGGGTGAAACGCCACTCCTCCTCCCGCCCGGTGGGCACCGGGAAGTCGGCGACCCGGTAGGAAGTCGGGCGCTCCGCCCGGGACCGGTGCGGGGCGCTGACCGGCCCCGGATCCGCCGGGCCGCCGCCGGCGGTGGTGTCCTCGGTGAGCAGGCTCATCAGCCGACGGCCCCTTCCATCTGCAGCTGGATCAGGCGGTTGAGTTCCAGGGCGTACTCCATCGGCAGCTCCCGGGCGATGGGTTCGACGAAACCACGGACGATCATCGCCATCGCCTCCTCCTCGCTCAGCCCGCGGGACATCAGGTAGAACAGTTGGTCCTCGCTGACCTTGGACACGGTGGCCTCATGGCCGAGGGATACCTCGTCCTCGCGGACGTCGACGTAGGGGTAGGTGTCCGAGCGGCTGATCTGGTCGACGAGCAGGGCGTCGCAGCGCACCGTGGACCGGGAGTTCGGGCAGCCCTCCTGCACCTGGACCAGGCCGCGGTAGGAGGTCCGGCCGCCGCCGCGGGCCACCGACTTGGAGATGATCGAGGACGACGTGTTCGGGGCGGCGTGCACCATCTTCGCGCCGGCGTCCTGATGCTGTCCGGCACCGGCGAAGGCGATGGACAGGGTCTCGCCCTTGGCGTGCTCGCCGAGCAGCCAGACCGCGGGGTACTTCATCGTCACCTTGGAGCCGATGTTCCCGTCGACCCACTCCATCGTCGCGCCCTCGTGGGCGGCGGCCCGCTTCGTCACCAGGTTGTAGACGTTGTTCGACCAGTTCTGGATCGTCGTGTACCGCACCCGGGCGTTCTTCTTGATGATGATCTCGACGACGGCGGAGTGCAGGGAGTCCGAGGAGTAGATCGGGGCCGTGCAGCCCTCGACGTAGTGCACGTAGGACCCCTCGTCGGCGATGATCAGGGTCCGCTCGAACTGGCCCATGTTCTCGGTGTTGATCCGGAAGTAGGCCTGGAGCGGGATGTCGACGTGGACCCCGGGCGGGACGTAGATGAACGATCCGCCGGACCACACCGCCGTATTCAACGCGGCGAACTTGTTGTCGCCGACCGGGACGACCGTACCGAAGTACTCCCGGAACAGATCGCCGTGCTCGCGCAGCGCGGTGTCGGTGTCGAGGAACAGCACACCCTCACGTTCGAGGTCCTCGCGGATCTGGTGGTAGACGACCTCGGACTCGTACTGCGCGGCCACCCCGGCGATCAGCCGCTGCTTCTCCGCCTCGGGAATACCCAGCCGGTCATAGGTCCGTTTGATGTCCTCCGGTAGGTCGTCCCAGGTGGTGGCCTGTTTCTCGGTGGACCGGACGAAATACTTGATGTTGTCGAAGTCGATCCCGGTGAGGTCACTGCCCCAGGTCGGCATCGGTTTCCGGTCGAACAGCCGCAGGGCCTTCAACCGTAGCCGGAGCATCCACTCCGGTTCGTCCTTGAGCGCGGAGATATCGCGCACGACCGTCTCGGACAGTCCGCGGCGGGCCGAGTCCCCGGCCGAATCCGGATCGGACCAGCCGTACTCGTATCGTCCGATCCCGCCCAACTCGACGGGGGTGGCAGAGGTCATGGGACGGTCCTCTCGTGGCGGGCCGGTCCGTCCGGGTGGGCCGGTTCTCCTGTTCCCGCAGCCGCGGGAACAGGGCTACGGGCCGGCGCGGCGGGGACGGTGTCGGCGGCCGTCGCCGCCGACGGGATGTGGGTGGTGCACACGTGCTCACCGTGCGCGAGGGTGGCCAGTCGCTGCACGTGCACGCCGAGCAGCCGGGAGAACGCCTCGGTCTCGGCCTCGCACAGTTGCGGGAACTCCCGGGCCACATGCTGCACGGGGCAGTGCCCTTGGCACAGCTGGGCCCCGGCACCGGGCGGGACCTCGCGAATGCTCGCCGCATAGCCGTCCTCGGTGAGCGCCCGGGCCAGGGCTACGGCCCGGGCCACCGGGATGCTGCCGGCGGCCCGGATCACCGGGGAGTAGCGCTGTTCCAGTTCGGCGACCCGGATGTCGGCGAAACGCCGCACCGCCCCCGGACCGAGTATCTCCTCCAGATGCCGCAGGGCGGAGGCGGCGAGATCGTCGTAGGCGGTGGACAGGGCGCCGTGCCCGGAGTCCGTACCGACGAAGCGCCGGGCCGGTCGGCCCCGCCCCCGGCGGGAGGTGCTCGGCTGGTGCCAGACGCATATGTACCCGTCGGCGAGCAGGGCGTCGAGGTGCCGACGGACCGCGGCCGGGGTCAGATCGAGTTCACCGGCCAACTGGGCTGCGGTGACCGGTCCGCGTTCGAGGACCTGCCGGCACACCCGGGCCCGGGTACGGCGTTCCGCCGCCGTACCCCAGTCGGGTGCGGCGGCGATGCCCCCGGGAAGCGGGTCACCGATTTTCACGACGCCATTGTGACGTTATTCGGAGGTCCCCTCAAGCCGGACCGCGCGTGTCCCATCCCACTCCGGTCGCCCCCCGTACCGGAACGTACGCTACCGGAGTGCCTTCACCCCCGCCCGGAGCCGCCGATGCCGCACCTGCCCTGGCCGTCGACGGTCTCGTCAAGGCCTACCACGGCACCACCGTCGTCGACGATCTCACCCTTTCGGCCGAACGGGGCCAGGTGACCTGCCTGCTCGGACCGAACGGTGCGGGAAAGACCACCACCGTGGAGATCTGCCAGGGGCTGCGCCGCGCCGACCGGGGCCGGGTCCGGGTCCTCGGCCTCGACCCGGTGGCCGACGGCCCCCGGCTCCGGCCCCGGATCGGGGTGATGCTCCAGGAAGGCGGGCTGCCCCCGGGGGCCCGGGCCGGCGACGTCCTCACCCATCTGGCCCGACTCCATGCGAACCCCCAACCGCCCCGGGCCCTTCTCGACCTGCTGGACCTCGGCCGGCAGGCCCGGACCACCGTGCGCCGCCTATCCGGCGGGGAACGGACCCGGCTCGCCTTTGCGGCCGCCCTCGTCGGCCGCCCGGAATTCGTCTTCCTCGACGAACCGACCGCCGGACTGGACCCGCGGGGCCGGCACGCCGTCGGGGAGATCGTCACGGCACTACGCGCCGACGGGGTGACCGTTCTGCTCAGCACCCACCAGATGGACGAGGCGGAACGGCTCGCCGACGAGATCGTCATCGTCGACCGCGGCACGGTCGTCGCCCGGGGCACCCCCGGCGAACTCACCGCGGGCGGGGACGGCCGGTTACGGTTCACCGCCCGCCCCGGACTCGACCTGTCCGGCCTGCACACCGCCCTCCCCTCGGTGATCACCGTGAGCGAGGTCGCCCCCGGGCACTACCTCGCCCGGTGCCCGCAGGTCACCGACCTCGGCCCGCAGGTGATCGCCACGGTCGCGACCTGGTGCTCCGAGCAGGGGGTCAACCCCGAGGGGCTCGCCGTGCAGCGACGCACGCTCGAGGACGTCTTCCTCGACCTCACCGGACGGACCCTGCGGTGAGCGCGGACACCACCGGCGACGTTCCCGGGACCGACCCGACGGCAGAGGGACCCACGGGCGCCTCGGGCCGCCCGGAACCGGCCGGCCCCGGTGCCGGCGCCACCCCCGACCACGACGTCCCCGGTCACGACGTCCCCGGTCACGACGCCCCCGGTCCGGTCCGCTCCGGCAGCTTCGTTCCGGCACCGGCACCGGCACCGGCACCGCTGCGAGCCCTGGCCCAGGCCGCCTTCGACACCCGGGTACACCTCGCCAACGGCGAGCAGGTACTGCTCACCGTCATCCTCCCGGCCCTCGCCCTGATCATCCTCACCGAAACCCACGTCCCCGCTCTCGGATCCGGTCGCCGGGTCGACCTCGCCGTCCCCGGTGTCCTCGCCCTCGCCATCCTGTCGACGGCCTTCACCGGGCAGGCCATCGGCACCGCCTTCGACCGGCGCCACGGCGTGCTCCGCCTACTCGCGGTCACCCCGCTGGGCCGTACCGGGCTACTCGCCGGACGGGTCCTCGCCGTACTCGGCCTCGAACTCCTGCAGCTCGGCCTGCTCGGCGGGCTCGGCCTGGCCCTCGGCTGGCACCCGGACCCGGCGGGACTGCCCACGGCCGTCCTCGCCGGCCTGCTCGGCACCACCGCCTTCGTCGCCCTCGGGCTACTGCTCGCCGGGACGGTACGGGCCGAAGCGGTACTGGCCCTGGCCAACCTGATCTGGGTGCTCCTGCTGGTCGGCGGCGGGGTGCTGATCCCCCCGGACCTCCTCGGCCGGTTCGGGGCGCTCGCCGGGTACCTGCCCTCGGGAGCACTCGCCGACGTCCTGCGGGGGGCCCTCGGGTCCGGCGGCACCGACGGACCCGCCCTCCTGGTACTCGCCGGGTGGGCGGTCGTCGGCACGGCTGCGGCGGCCCGCTGGTTCCGCTGGGACTGAGGGCGGGCGGTGACCGCGCCACCGTCGCGCCGGGGGCGACCGGTCCGGCTCCGGACCGGCCGACGACACCGGGCTGACCGGTACCGCACGGGTCGCCGGTGCCGACCGGGGACCGGCACCGGAGCGGCCGCCGGGCGGGGTACCCGCTCCGCCCCTACGCTGGCCCGGTGAGCCGCGCACCGGACCCGGCCGGGGAACCGGCGGCCCCGCCGGCCCCGTCCCTGCTCACCCGGTTGGCCACGGCCAACCTCGTCGTGCAGATCGGCATCGTCGTCACCGGGGGGCTGGTCCGGCTCACCGGCTCCGGGCTCGGCTGCCCCACCTGGCCGCAGTGCGTCCCCGGGTCCTACACCCCCGTCGCCGAGCCCGCCCTCGGCTGGCACCAGCAGGTCGAGTTCGGCAACCGGATGCTCACCGGTGTGCTCGTCGCCGTCGCGGTGGCCACCTCGCTGGCCGCGTGGCGGCAGGTGCGGGCCACCGGTACCGGGGCGGGCCCGCTGCTCTGGCTCGGACTCGCACCGAGCGGCGGGGTCCTCGCCCAGATCCTCCTCGGCGGGGTCACCGTGCTCACCGACCTCAACCCGGCCACCGTGGCCGGGCACTTCCTCCTGTCCATGGCCCTGGTCGCCGCGGCCACGGCACTGCACGTGCTCACCAGGCCGGCGGAGCCGGGACCCGAAGCACCCACCGCGCTGCGCGGGCTGGTCCTCGGGCTCGTCGCGGTCACCGGGCTCGTGCTGATCCTCGGCACCGTGGTCACCGGCTCGGGGCCGCACGCCGGGGACGCGACCCGGGCGGTCCGATTCGGTCTCGACCCGCGCGCGATGAGCTGGGCCCATGCCGATGCGGTGTGGTTGTTCACCGGGCTCGCCGTGGCCGTACTGCCAGCGTTGCGGCTGGCCGGGGCACCGCGACGGGCCCGGCGGGCCGCACTCCGGCTACTCGGCGTGCTCGCCGCCCAGGGGGTGGTCGGCTACCTCCAGTACGCGACGGGG
>JARRQM010000078.1:0-6627 GCA_037381765.1 Kineosporiaceae bacterium | reverse complement strand
CGAACCTGCAGGCGTCGCCGGGGGAACGGAACGGGTCACCGGCCCCGGTCGTCGGGGTGACCGACGGCGACACGACCCAGCCCGGCGGCACGGCCGCACCGAACGGCACGACTCCCGCACCTGGTTCACCTCCGTCGCCACCCGCGACAGCACCTTGGGCGGCTACGAGATCGAACACCACGACCCCGACACTGGACACCGTTCCCAGACCACCGCCACCATCCCCACCGAGAGCGCCGCCGACGTCCCGACCGGGAGCAGTCACCGCGAACACGTCCGAAACAGGCCCCAGCCCAAGACAAGATCCCCTACCCCGTTGACTTGACCGGCCCGGCCGGAAGCCCCGCAGCAGGCGGCCAAGCCCGACAGCGACAGCCCGAGAGGAGAACATGACCAGGGAGTTGGTGCTGGTCGGGATCGGCGCCGGGGACCCGGACTGGGTGACCGTCGAGGCGACGCGGGCGATCGAGGCACTGGACGTTCTGTTCGTGGTCGTCAAGGAACGCGGCCTGGACGACCTGGTCCAGGCCCGCCGCGCCGTCATCGAGCGGTACCGCACCCGAGCGCTGCGCACCGTCGAACTGACGGATCCGCCGCGCCCCTGGCGCAGCGCCCCGGACTACCCGGCGGCGGTCAGACGCTGGCGCGCCCAGCGGGTGGAACAGTGGACCGCGGCCCTCGCGGCGGAACTGGCGGACGGTCAGACCGGGGGGTTCCTGGTCTGGGGCGACCCGTCGCTGTACGAGAGCACTGTGGCCGTCGTCGACGAGGTGGCCGCGGCAGCATCCCCGCCGCTGCAGGTGCGGGTCATCCCGGGGGTGAGTAGCCTGCACGCGCTCACCGCCCGGCACCGGATCCCCCTGAACAGGCAGGGGCGCGCCGTCCAGATCACCCCGGCCCGCCTACTCGCCACCGGCCTGCCCGAGGGCGTCGACGACGTCGTCGTCATGCTCGACGCCGAGCAGACCTTCGCCCGGATCGACCCCGCCGGGATCGACATCTACTGGGGTGCCTACCTGGGCACTCCGGACGAACTGTTGGTGTCCGGGCCGTTGGCCGCGGTCCGCGAGCGCATCCTCCGGCTGCGCGCCGAGGCCCTGGCTCGCAAGGGCTGGGTTTTCGACACCTACCTGCTCCGTCGCCGCTGAACACCCCGGGCAGCAGCAAGATTGACCTGCGGACACCGGTGTGGTTGGCTCCGCGCCGACGGCAGTGAAGGAAGTCCGGTGTGAATCCGGCGCGGTCCCGCCACTGTCACCGAGGAGCGGACCCCTTTCGCGTGTCACGGCCACTGCGGTGGTTGGAAGGCCGGGGGCGAGCGTCGATCCGGGAGCCAGGATACTTCGGCCGTCGCAGCGGTTCCCGGGCGTGGACTCCCGAGGAAGGCGCGGCGACGGGCCTTCGCCCCTCGGCCACTCCTGCCCCAGGCGATCCTCCTCCGGGACCGGCGACAACCGTGTTCTCGTGGAGGAACCATGCATATCGCGGAAGGCTTCCTGCCCCCGCTGCACGCGGCGGCCTGGACGGTCGCTGCCGCACCGTTCGTGATCCATGGCGCTCGTGAGGTGCAGCGCGTGGTCCGGGAAAAGCCGGAGGCACGGCTGCTGCTGGGTGCCTCGGGGGCGTTCACGTTCGTGCTGTCGGCGATCAAGTTGCCGTCGGTGACGGGCAGTTCGAGTCACCCCACCGGCACCGGCCTGGCGGTGATCCTTTTCCGGCCGCCGGTGATGGCGTTGATGGGCACGATCGTGCTGCTGTTCCAGGCGCTGCTGCTCGCCCACGGCGGCGTCACGACGTTGGGCGCCAACGTGTTCTCGATGGCGGTCGTGGGGCCGTGGGTGGGTTATGCGACCTATCGGGGCCTGCAACGGGTGAAGGTGCCGTACGCGGTGACCGTGTTCGCGACGATGGCATTGTCGGACTGGGCGACGTACCTGACGACGTCGGTCCAGCTCGGGCTGGCACACCCGGACCCGACCGGCGGGGTGCTGGCCGCGACCAGCCGGTTCCTCGGGGTGTTCGCCTTCACCCAGATCCCGCTGGCGATCGCGGAGGGTCTGCTGGGCGTGCTCGTCTTCCGGGCGCTGGCCCAGATCGCGCCGGCGGAGCTGCTCTCGCTCGGCGTCACCGAGGCCCTTCCGGCGGACGCCGGGGCGGCCGCCGACGGTGCGGTCGGGGCGGCACCCGTCCCCGCCGCCGGGAGCCACACCGACGTCACGCGCCGCGCCGAGGAGGCCTGACATGCCCGCCGACACCACCCCTGCCCCCGGTCCTGCCGCGAACGCCCGGCGTCCGCGCGACCGGTGGGTGAACGTCGTTCTGCTGCTCGTCGTCGTCGCCCTGTTCGCCGTCCCGCTGGGGCTGCGGTTGAACGCCGCCGACGCCCCGGAGGGGGAGGGCTACGCGGGCACGGACAGTACGGCCGTGGAGACGATCTCGGAGATCGACCCCGGGTACGAGGCGTGGTTCAGCCCGTGGTTCGAGCCCTCGTCCGGCGAGGTCGAGTCCGGGCTGTTCGCCTTGCAGGCCGCACTCGGCGCCGGGGCCTTCGGGTTCGCCCTGGGCCGGCTGTCCGGCCGGCGCCGTCCCGCCCCCGCACCCGGTTCCACCTCGTGAACATCCCCTGGTGAGCGCCGGGCCGGCCCTGGACACCGCGGCGTGGTCCAGTGCGTGGCGGCACCGGGCGACGGGGGAGAAGGTCCTGCTGGCCGGTGGGCTACTGGCCTGCGCGGTGGGTCTGCCCGCCTGGCCGGTCGCCCCCGTCGTCCTGGTGATCACCGCAGGGCTGCTGCTGGGCCCGGCCCGGGTGCCGGCCCGGCTCCTGGCCCGGGCCGCCCGGGGGGTGGCCTGGTTCGTGGTGTTGGGATGCCTGACGCTGGCTGTGGCCCGCGACCCCGGGCCGGGTGCGGTGGGCGTGCACTGGCGCGGCCTGGGATGGGCGGTCACCGACGCGTCGCTGCGCCAGGCGGGCACCACCGGTGGGCACGCGCTCGCCGGGGCGAGCGCGATGTTCCTGCTCGCCGCGACGACCCCGATGACCGACCTGCTGCGCTGGGCCGCCCGCCGCGGCGTCCCGGCAGCCGTGGTGGAGATCGCCGACCTGACGTACCGGTTCGTCTTCGTGCTGCTGGCGACCACCCGGGCGGTGCACGCCGCCCAGACCGCCCGGCTCGGGTACACCTCCCGCAAGGCGGCCCTGGCGTCGTCATCGCAGCTGGTCGCGGCCGTGCTGGTGCGGGCCTGGGAACGGGCCCGCCGCCTGCAGGACGGCCTGGAGGGCCGCGGCTTCGACGGCACCCTGCGGGTGTGGGAACCAGCCCGGCGTCCCTCGCCCCGCTTCGTCGCCGCCGGCCTGGTCCTGCCGGCCGGGCTCGTCGCGCTCGGCCTGGTCTGGCGTTGAACCGTTCCCGTCCGGCTGATCCGGAGGATCCCCGTGCGTCACCGCTCCGTTTCCCTGGTCGACGTCCACTGCGGCTACCCCGGCCGCGGGCCCGTCCTGCGGGGGGCCGCCCTGCACATCCCGGCCGGCGGACGGCTGGCCCTGCTCGGCGCCAACGGGTCCGGCAAGTCGACGCTGCTGCGCTGCCTGTCCGGGGCGCTGCGCCCGAGCCCGGGACGGGTCGAGGTCGACGGCGTCGCCGTCGCCTACGGACGGCGGGGGCTCACCGCCCACCGGCAGGTCGTCCAGCTGGTCACCCAGGACCCCGACGACCAGCTCTTCTCCGCCTCGGTCCGGGCCGACATCTCCTTCGGGCCGGTGAACCTGCGGCTGCCCGGGAGCGAGGTCGCCGAACGGGTCGAGCACTGCCTGGACCTGCTGGCCCTGCGCCACCTGGCCGACCGGCCCACCCATCACCTGTCCTACGGGGAACGCAAGCGGGTCGCGATCGCCGGCGCCTACGCGATGCGCCCCTGCGTGCTGGCCCTGGACGAGCCGACCGCCGGCCTGGACCCGCAGGCCGTCCGGGAAACCCTGGCCGCCCTGGACCGCCTGCACCGCGACCACACCACCTTGGTGATCGCCACCCACGACGTCGCGCTGGCCCTGGCCTGGGCCGACAGCATCGCCGTCGTGGTCGACGGGCGGATCCGGCACGGCGACCCGGTTGAGGTTCTGGAGGACACCGACCTGGTCGCCCGGGCCCGGCTGGAGCGGCCCTGGGTCCTGGCCGTCGCTGAGCGGCTACGGCGTCTCGGGCTGTGCGCCCCCGGCTTCCGGCCGCGCACCGAGACGGACCTGGTCGCCGTCCTGGACGCGCTCGGCGGCGCCCCGGCCCCTTCCTGAGGGCTCGCCGTCCCGGGGGGCCCGTCCCGCGGTGATCCAGTCGGCGGCGTCCGCCGCGGTCGGGACGCATCCAACGCCGGGGGGCAGCGGGGGGCGGTCGATCATCACCACGGGTAGGCCGAGTTCGCGGGCGGCGGTCAGTTTCGCGATCGTGGCCGGGCCACCGCTGTCCTTGGTGACCAGCAGCGAGATCCGGTGATCGCGCAGCAGGGCGCGTTCGCCGTCCAGGGTGAACGGGCCGCGGGCGAGAACCAGGACGTGCCGGTGGGGGAGGGCGACGGTGCTGTCGGCGACGTCAATGGTGCGGATGACGTAGTCGTGGGCGGTGTCCGCGGCGAAGGCAGCCAGCCCCTGGCGTCCGACGGTGAGCAGGACCACGCCGGGGCCGGAGGCTGCCACGGCCCGCGCGGCCGTAGCGGCGTCGGGGACGCGCTGCCAACGGTCGCCGTCCCGTTCGCTCCAGCCCGGCGGGCGTAGCACGAGCAGGGGCCGGCCGGTGCGGGCGCAGGCGCGGGCCGCGTGGTCGGTGATCTGGGCGGCGAACGGGTGGGTGGCGTCCACGACCCGGTCGATCCCGGTGGCGCGCAGGTAGTCGGTCAGGCCGTCGACTCCGCCGAAACCGCCGATCCGCACCGACCCGGAGGGTAGCCGCGGTCGAGTCACGCGGCCCGCTAAGGAGGTGATCACCTCCAGGTCCGGTTGGCCGGCCATGTCGTCGGCGAGCACCCGGCCCGCTCCGGTACCGCCGAGGATGAGCACGCGCACCAGCGCGACCCTAGCCGGTTCCCGAAAGCCCCGGTTCGCGGCAGACCGCCCGCACCCGCACCGGGTTTGACCCGACCGTCGGGGTGTGGTTGGCTCCGCGGCGACGGCAGTGAAGGAAGTCCGGTGTGAATCCGGCGCGGTCCCGCCACTGTCACCGGGGAGCGATCCCCCCTCGCGCGTCACGGCTGCACAAGCGGCTGGAAGGCCGGGGGAGAGCCTCGATCCGGGAGCCAGGATACTTCGGCCGTCGCGGAACGGACCTAGGGCGAGGACACCCGAGGAGTACCTGCGATGAGTTTCGCGTGCGCCATGCTGCGCCGAATATCCCTGCCCGTCCCGGGCCTGCGCCGCGGCGCGTGGCGGCCGGGCGGGGTCGAGTTCGCCCGGCGCGGCTGACGCCGTGGCCTTTCCGGGCGCGGCAGTCGCCCCGACAGGGGCGCCCAGGGTGGGCGACCGGTGAGCGGCGGGCTGCTGGTCGCCGGGGTGTCCTCCGATGCCGGCAAGAGCGTCCTGGTCGCCGGGCTGTGTCGGTGGTTGCACCGCAGCGGGGTACGGGTCGCGCCGTTCAAGGCGATGAACATGTCGAACAACTCCGTGGTGGCCCTCGACGGCGGGGAGATCGGCCGGGCCCAGGCCGCGCAGGCCGCCGCCTGCGGGCTGGACCCGGTGACCGCGATGAACCCGGTCCTGCTCAAGCCCGGCAGCGACCGGCACTCCCACGTGCTGGTCCGGGGCCGGGAGGTGGCCCGGGTCGGCGCGGACGGGATGGCCGGGCTGCACGCGAAGCTGATGGGGGAGGTGCTGGCCGCCTACGACGAGTTGGCCGCCGCCCACGACGTGGTGGTGTGCGAGGGTGCGGGCGGGGCGGCGGAGATCAACCTGCGGGACCGTGACCTGGCCAACCTCGGGCTGGCCGGTCAGCGCGGCCTGCCGGTGCTGGTGGTCGGTGACGTGGACCGGGGCGGGGTGTTCGCCGGGTTGTTCGGGACCCTGGCGCTGCTGTCCGGTGCGGACCAGGATCACGTGGCCGGGTTCGTGGTGAACAAGTTCCGCGGTGACGCCGCGCTGCTCGCCCCGGGTCTGGACACCCTGACCGACCTCACCGGCCGCCCGGTCCTGGGGGTGCTGCCCTGGTTCGACGGCCCGGCACTGGACGTGGAGGACTCGCTGAGCCGGCCGACCGCCGAAGGGCCGAGCACCAGCACCAGCACCAGCACCAGCGGCACGCTGCGGGTGGTGGCGGTGCCGTTGCCGCGCACCAGCAACAGCACCGACCTGGATGCTCTGGCCTGCGAGCCCGGGGTGTCGCTGCGGTGGAGTGCCGCGCTGCCCGAGCTCGCCGACGCCGACCTGGTGGTGCTGCCCGGCACCCGGGCCACCGTGGCCGACCTGGACTGGCTGCGGCGCACCGGGATCGCCGACGTCATCGTTGAGCGGGCCCGTCGACGCCGTCCCATCCTGGGTATCTGCGGCGGGTACCAGCTCTTGGCCGGCGACCTGCATGACGAGGTGGAGTCCGGGGCAGGCCAGGTCGCGGGGTTGGGGCT
This sequence comes from Kineosporiaceae bacterium, assembly GCA_037381765.1. GTDB lineage: Bacteria > Actinomycetota > Actinomycetes > Actinomycetales > Kineosporiaceae > JARRQM01. The sequence goes on along the minus strand of JARRQM010000078.1, from coordinate 30 downwards.
GCTGCCGGTGGACGTCCACTTCGCGGCCAC
>JARRQM010000077.1:0-6653 GCA_037381765.1 Kineosporiaceae bacterium | reverse complement strand
GCGACGAGATCGCGGCAGCCCGGCAGGCGCTCGGCCACGAGCCGAGCCCCGAACTCGCGCGAGCCCTGGCGTTCCAGGTGAGCAGGCTGGCCATCTCGGGCCAGGCGCGTGAGGGGCTCGACCTGTCCGAGGAGGCCCTGCAGCTGGCCAGGAGCCACGGGAGCGCCGCCGACACTGTTCGGGTTCTCGACGCGATCGGGCTCGCCAGGCTCGAACTGGGTGACCCGACCGGCCTGGACAAGCTCGAGGAGGCACTCGCCCTGGCCAAGCGGGTCGGGTTGAGCCGGATGCTGGGGACGATGCTGAACAACCTGGCCTGGAACACCTACCTCGTGCGCGGTCCGCGGCGGGCGCTGCCGATCTTCCAGGAGGGGATCGCCTTCGCCGCCGGACGCGGGCAGAAGAACGCCCAGTGGTGGATGGAGACCAGCCAGGCCGAGGTGCTGATCGACGCCGGGGAGTGGGATGCGGCGGTCGCCCTCGCGCAGAAGGTGATCCGGGCGGCGGATCCGGCCGCGTCCCTGGTCCTGGACTCGGCCGCCTACGTGATCGGCATGGTCGCGGTGCGCCGCGGCGACCTGGACACGGCCCGCACCATGGTGAGCGATCCGACGATCGCCCGGATCCGCGAGTTCGGCTCACCGGACCACGTGGCTCCGTGGCTGACCCTACGCGCCCTGCTGGAGCTGGCCGGCGGGAACGCCGGGACCGCGGTGGCCCTGGTCGACGAGGTGGTGGCCGCAACCGCCGACGCCCCGACGCAGTGGCTCATGGTCGTCCACGACGCGGTGGAGGTGCTGGTCGCGGCCGGCGCCGGGGAACGTGCCGGTGCGCTCGTCCCGGACACCGTCCAGGCGCTGGCGCGCAACGAATTGTGCCGCCGGACCGCGGCGGCCCGGGTGGGCGCGGCCGCGGGGACCGAGACCCCGGACTCGCTGCTCGCCCTGGCCCGGGACTGGGACGACTACGGCAACCCGTACCAGGGGGCCCGGGCCCGCGAGGACGCGGCACGCGTGGCGGCCCGGTCTGGGCGGGACGGCGAGCGCCGGCGATGACCGGCCACCCCGCTCAGGCGCGACGGCCCAGCAGTTGCCGGGCCCGCGCGTACTTGGCCTCCAGCCGTTCCCGGGTGGTCTCGTCGAGCAGCGCCAGCCGGGTGGGATCGCTGTTGTCCGACAGGTCGGCCAGCTTCACCTGCAACGCCAACGGGTCGGCCTGCACCCGGGCGTAGTAGGACTCCGCCGACTCCCCCGGCCGATGGGTCAGTGCCGCCACCGCGGCCACCACCTGCTCGCCCATCCCGGCGACGACCAGATCGTCCAGCGACACGGCGGTGTCCTCGACGACGTCGTGCAGCCAGGCCACCGCCTGCGCCGACTCGTCGTCCCCGACCCGCGCCGCCACCCGCTCCGGGTGCGTGATGTAGTCGGCGCCCGCCTTGTCCACCTGCCCGGTGTGCGCAGCCACCGCGATCTGCCGAGCCCGCATCACCGACACCGGCGCGTCCCCTCTCCCAACCGCTGGTGCAACCATGATGGCAAGCCGGAAGGGAGGCAACTCCACGGTTGCGACCACGACCTGGGGCGACGCGGGTCGGGGAGGATCGTGGACCGGGTGGTGCGCGCGGTGGGTTCCGTGATCGTTCGGGGCCACTGACGCCGGTGGGGTGGGGTCAGCTCCGCTGCGGTCGATGAGGCCGCCAGCCGATTCAGGTTCCTGGTCCGCGACCGGAACACCACGTTCACGGCGGCGTTCGATGCGGTGTTCGCGGCGGCGGACGTGGAGATCGTGAAGACGCCGCCCCCGGCTCCTCAAACGAACACGGCTACGGCCGCCCTCCGGACGTCCAGTCGGTCCGCCACCCCACCAGCCCTAGCCCGAGTATCCTGGCTAGCAGTTGACGGACCGGTGTTTCCGCTGGTCAGCGGGGATGATTGAGGGGCCGTGATGCTCCCGCTGGACTCACCGCGGTGGACGCAACTCGAGGCAGGTCCCGGAGGGGACGGCTCCGAGGCGGTCGCCCTCCTGGCCTCCGTGCGTGACGACGATCCATCGGCGCTGCCCGAGCTGCTGCATCAGGCCTGCCACCAGTTCACGGTGGGCGAGGTCGCCTACGCGGTCATGCCCCACGTGGTGGCGCTGGCCGCCGGGCTTGGACTCGAACCACGCATCGAGGCCCTGACCATCGCGGGCCACGTCGCTGCCGCCGCCGGGGTGGACCCGGAGAACACACCCCTGGTCCCGGAGGACCTGGCTGCCGACTACCAGGCATGCACGGCACCGGTCCTGGAGTTGGCGTGCCGCACCCTCCAGGCAGAGTCGCTAGCTCCGGGACAGGTGACGGACCTGTTGGGGGTACTCGCGGCGATGACGGGTCGGCACAACCTCGCCATGCACCTGCTCCTGCACGGCGGCTCCGACGACGAGTTGTCCTGCCCCGAGTGCGGCGAGTACATCGCCTGGTCCTCGATGCCAGAGGTCGGGTAGCCCGAGGGGATCTCGCCCTCGGGCTACCACTGATCCGTACGTGGCGTCGGGTAGGCCGCCGGCAAGGTCCCTGCGGGTGCGGGGCCTTCACCGTCGGTTGAATCACCGTCCCGCTCCATGCCCTTGCCGAGCAAGTTCGCGCCCTCGTGACGGAGGCGAACGGGATGCGGTGGGACTACGTCGCCAAGGGCTGAGGCTTTCCCCCAGGCGTTGTCACACCGCGCAAGGCTCCCCTGCTCTACGCCAGATGTCCGCCCTTCAGGGTGAGGTCGGCGGGGTGGGTGTTGGCGCCGCAGAGCAGGATCACGGTGCGCTCGTGGGCGTGTGGCGTGTACGCGCCGGTGATCAGGGCGGCGAATGCGGCTGCGGTGCCGTGTTCGACGGCGATCCGGTAGCGGTCCCAGAGGTACTGGCGGGCGGCGATGATGTCGTCGTCCTGGACGAGGACGGAGTGAACGCCGGTGCGGGTGGCGACGGTGTAGGCGATGTCGCCGATTCGGCGGGCGCCGAGGGAGTCGGCGGCGATGCCGGTGACGGGTACGTCGACGGGGCCGCCGGATGCCAATGCAGTGTGCAGGGTGGGGATGGTGTCCGGTTCGACGGCCACGACCTTGGCGATGCCCTCGACGGCGGCTGCGAGGCCGGCCATCAGCCCGCCGCCCCCGACGGCGACCACGATCGTGTCCACGTTCTGCTCACCGAGCTGCTGAAGGATTTCCAAGGCCACCGTGCCTGCGCCCGCCGCGATCTCCGGCTGGTCGTAGGCGTGGCAGTAGACGGCTCCGGCCTTGGCGGCGTGCGAGACGGCAGCCTCGTAGGCGGTGGCGTACTCCTGGCCGTGTTGCACGACGCGAGCGCCGGTCGCCCGCAGCTTCTCGACCTTCACCGGGGGAGCGGTTACCGGTACGTAGACGGTGGCCGGGACGCCGAGCTGGGCTGCGGCGTAGGCGTTGGCCAGGCCCGCGTTACCCCCGGAAGCCACCACGATGCCGACCATCGGGTCCAGCTCCCCGACTTCGCGTGCGCGGAGGATCCGGTTGTACGCGCCCCGGGCCTTGAAGCTGCCGGTCACCTGCATGAACTCGCACTTCAGCCAGGCCGGGCCAGCCACGGTGCCCGTGTCGACTTCGAGGACCGGGGTGACCCGGACCCGTCCCGCAATACGACTTGCGGCGTCGTCGACGTCCTTGCGCGTAATCACCCTGGCGCCTCCTCAGGTGCCCTGCGGCAGATCCCGGGAAGCTCCGGAGAGCAAGATCTTCTCCCAGAATTCTCCCCAGCCAGCCCGAGACGCGACCCAGGGCCGGTCCAACCTGAGTGGAATCCGGCCCTGACCTGCAGTTTCGCTGTCGGGACGGCGGGATTTGACCCCACGTCCCCTTGGCCCCCGGTAGCCAAGACGGTCAGCGACATGCTCACCCACGTTCTCCCAGGTCACCCACCAGCATACGTGCCCGAGTACGTGCCCGAGTAAAGGAGTCGATGGACCCGCCCCGCCACGGATCAACCGGTCAGAACGGCACGATGCGCGTAAGGATCACCCGATGCTCGTCGTCGACGATCACGTACTCCACAATGCCACCGCCGCGCGGGATGGGCATGGTCCGCCACAACGACCCCAACTCCACCGGCCACAGGTCGTCCCCATCCCCGCCGAGGACTCCTCGGTGTTGCGCCCATTGCCCGAGTCAGACACCTGCCGACAGCTCTCCCCCGCCAGCACGACAACGCTGGACGACCTCAGCCATGCTCACCATCGGCAACGCCTTCGCCGCGACAGCGCCCTGACCTGCGGTTTCCCTGCCGGTACGGCGTGATTTGAACCCACGACCCCTTGACCCCCAGGAACATCGCGCCACACGTTGCTGCACGTCGCGCACCACGTGCGGTCCCCAACTGGCCCCGGCGCTCTTGCCCGGTTTCAGGCGCTTGGTCCGGCGGGCCGACTGCGTGGCAGACCCGGAACGCGCGTCGGTCGGGCACATACTGGTGTCATGACGCCGACGGGATACGCCCAGCGCCGGCCGTACGTCGTCCCCGGCCGCCTGGACGACCTCGACGGTCCGGCGCACGGTGTCGTGGAGCTGCCCGAGCACCTGGGGTGGACGGGGCGACGCAGGTACGACCTGGACGATCCCGCGGACGTCGGGGTGCTGTATGAGCGGATCATCGTCGAGGCCACCAGCCCCGACGACCTCCACCTGCTCGCCGCGGCCACGGTCCGGGTTCTGTGGCCGCAGCTCTTCCTGCCAGCCCCGATCCGTGACCTGTGGCAGGCCCGCTTCCCTGAACTGACCAGAGCCGCCTGAGCCGTCGTGCACGCATTCCATGAACGCCTGGCCCGCGTCGGTCTGGCCGCCCTGGCGGAGTACGGGTTCGCCCTCGCCGGCGGCTACGCCGTCCAAGCGCACGGCCTGGTCTCGCGGTTGTCCGAAGACGTCGACCTGTTCACCACCATGGACGCCGAGGCCACCTTCCCCGCCGCGGTCGCGGCTGCCATCGCCGCCTACCGGCAGGACGCACTGACCGTGGAAGTCGTCGTCGATTCCCCCGGGTTCGCCCGGCTCTCCGTCACCGACCCGGACGAGCACGTGAGCGCGAAGGTCGAGCTGGGCATCGACTGGCGCCAGCACTCCCCCACCACCCTGGCGATCGGCCCCGTGCTCGACCAGGACGACGCCGTCGCCAACAAGGTCAACGCCCTGTACTCCCGCGCCCAAGCCCGCGACTACATCGACGTCCACGCCGCCCTGACCTCCGGCCGCTACACCGGACCGGATCTGCTCCGCTTGGCCGCCGAACACGATCCCGGCTTCGACCCGACCATGTTCGCCGTCGCGTTGCGCGCGATCCGGCGTCTTCCCGAAGCCGAGTTCACCGCCTACGGGCTCACCCACGACCAGGTCAAAGTCCTGGTCGAGTCACTGACCACGTGGGCCGAGACGATCACCGCACAGGGGTAGTCGACCCTCTCGTCCCCCGTCGGTGACAACACACCCATCGCTCCGGGCGACCGACTACAACCCTGAGGGGTGGGACGGCAGCCAGTCCCGCTGCCGGGCTGCCAGGCTGTCGCGATCCTCCAGTTTGAGGACGTGCACCTCAGCGCCCCCGTCATACGGAGCGTAGACCCCACCGAAGGCGGGCGCCGTGATCAGCACGCCGGCGGTGCGGTCGTCGGCGACCAGGCGCAACAGCCGGTCCAGCTCCGGGTGATCGACGTCGCGTTCGTCGACGTACAGGTGCGTCCAGGTCTCGGACGCCGGGTCGCACTCGTCGGTCAGGACGCTGCGCCAGTAGGGCGGCAGGCGACGCTGCGGCCACCGGGGCACTGCGCGGTGTCGGCATCTCACCGCCCGACCAGGAAGCAGGTCACCACCATGACCCGCCCTTGGGACGGCCCGGCGGCGGCAGTCAGCTCGTCGAGGAGGCATCTATGCCGGCGAAGGAGCTCGGCGTACTCCTCCTCGCCGTTGCACCCATTGCCCGAGTCAGACACCTGCCGACAGCTCTCCCCCGCCAGCACGACGACGCTGGACGACCTCAGCCATGCTCACCGTCGGCAACACCTTCGCCGCGACAGCGCCCTGCAGCCGCCGGACCGTCAGGGTCGGTGACGAGCATCGCACGGGCCCACCACGTGGCCACGACATGCTGAAGCTCCTCCCCGACATCCGCCTGCCCCACTTCGCGGTAGAACTCCATCCGGTCCGCACCACGAAGCGCCTCGGCGATCCCGTCGATAGTCCTCGGCACCCGTTCAGGGACCGAACGCTCCGGCCCGCCTGTCGGCTGCGCAGTCATGCCGGTCTCCCCTCCCCCATGCCCCGCCGGGCGCTCCAGCTCGGACTGCGCGGGCCTACCCTGTCTGCTTGCGCCCGTGACTGGCCCGTGGAGATCCTCAACATCACCGGCTTCGTCACCGCCCAACATGCCGTCCTGCGTGAACACGGTGCCGGTGCACTGCGTACCCCGGGACGATCTACCCCTGGCAGGCCCTCGATGCGACCTGAGGACCGCCTGGTCGCCGTCCGTGACGCCCAGGTCAGGGGCTAGCCCTGCGGGTGCCAGTAACTCGCGCGCTGGCGCTGAGCTGGGGTTTTGCCGACTCCTCCAGGCTGGGATGATCGCTGGATGGGGTTGCGTCCGGGTATCTGCTCGCTTAT
>JARRQM010000076.1:5100-11791 GCA_037381765.1 Kineosporiaceae bacterium | reverse complement strand
ACTGACGCAGGAACCACTCCTCGTCCCCGCCGAGAACCTCCCGGAACGCCCCCGCCCGGAGCGCGTGGGGGTCCCGGCCGGACAGCACCCCGGACGGCGGGTCCATCGCCGTCACCTCCCGGTAGAAGCGGATGAGCCGGGCCGGGTCATCACCGGCGACCAGCCGACAGGCCAGCCAGGCCTGCTGGTAGGCGGTTTCGCCGAGTCCGCGGGAGGTGTCGAAACGCTCCGGCCCGGGAAGCGTCGCCGGCAGGTGCCCGCGGGCCGCCTCGGCGAGTGCGTCCCGGGCGATCACCCGCGGGTCCAGCCCGGTGCCGAGAAAGGCGATGTAGTCCGCGAGTCCCTCCTCCAGCCAGGCCGGGGGTGCGACGACGGCGGCGGCCCGGGTGGCCACGTGGGTGAGTTCGTGGGTGAGCACCACCTCGCGACCGAGCGGCGTCAACGCCCGGTAGGCGGTGGCGTTGAGGATGACCCGGTCGGCGGTCCCGGCCGGCGGTGTCCTGCCCCGCGGATCCCGGTCGAGGGGTCCGGTGGTGACCGCGGCGACCCCGGACAGGGACCCGGCGTCACCGGACCTCGAGACCAGGCCGGCGAAGGCGGTGAGGTCGGCCGGAACGAGGACGACGACGGTCCGCGGCCACCCGGCGTCCCACACCCGGCCCACCCGGGTCACGGCGGTCCCGGCATCTGCGGCGACCTGCGCGGACAGCCCGGTAGAGGTCGCGGCGACGACCAGCACGTGGGCGCCCCGGGTCACCGTGACCGGCCCGAGGTCCCAGAGATCCCGTTCGGTCGGCCCATCCCGGTCCGAGACCAGGACCCAGCCGGCCGGGCGGTACCGCACGGTGAGGAACTGCACCCGGGACAGGTCACGGGTGTCGGGGGCCAACCGGTAGGTCAACCGGACCCGGAGTACCACGGCCGGCCCCGCGGCGGACCCGTTCCCGGCAGCCTCCCCGGCGACTTCCCCGGCAACCTTCCCGGAGGCGGGCCCGAGCACGGTGTACCTCCAGCCCGTCACCGGGACGGCCGCGAGCCGATCGAAAACGACATCCTGCCGGGTCCGGAAGTCCGTCGCGGCGGGATCGATCCCGGCGAGCCACCCGGAACGGTCGGCGTCGCGCAGTGCGCGCGCCCGCCGGTCCAGCAGGACCGCCGCGGCGCGCGCCGCGGCACCGGTCATCCCCGGGGACGCCGCAACGCTGCCCCCCGGGCGGGCCGGGACCCCCGGGACGGAGGCGAGGATCGTGCCGATGATCGTGGCGAGGGCCGCGACGACCACGCCGAACGTCCGGTACCCGGCACGCCGCCGAACGGCGCCCGATGACCGGGACAGGTTCCCTCGCACGGCCCCAGTCTTCCCGGCCGGCACCGGACCAAAAGAACCGCCCCGGCCGGGACCGGGGCGGTCCTGACCGGGGCTGGTCCGGAAACGTGCGGGTCGGGCCCTCAGCCCACCCGGGTCGCGGCGACGATCGTGCTCGAACGGCTCGAAGCGATCCGCACGTGGTCACCGGTGTGCGGGGCGTGGATCATCAGGTTGCTCCCGATGTAGATCCCCACGTGGCTGATCGGACTGTGGAAGAAGACGAGGTCACCCGGCTTCAGGTTGGATACGGACACCCGGGTGCCGGCGGAGGCCTGGGCGGCGGCGGTCCGCGGCAAGGTGATCCCGGCGTACCGGTAGGAGGCCTGGGTCAACCCGCTGCAGTCGAAGCTGCTCGGCCCCTCGGCGCCGTAGACGTAGGGTGAGCCGATCTTGGAACAGGCGTACCTGATGGCTTTCGCCGCCGCGGTGCTCGGCGCGCTGATGTTCACGTCACCGCAGTGCAGACTGCTGCTGACGCCGCTGCTGGAGGTGTTCATCGCGCTGATCTCCGCCGCGGTGAACCGAGCCAACTGGACCTTCACCGATGCCTGCTTGGCATCGGCCTCCTTCTTGGCCGCCTTCGCCTCGTTCGTCGTCTTCTGCAGGCGCTGCTGCTGGGTGAACAGGTCGGCGCTGTCGGCCTCCAGCTGCTTCTGCGAGCGTTGGAGGTTCCCGACGGCGGCGGCCTGCCGGTCGCCGAGCGTTGCCATCATCCCGGCCTGGGCGAGCATCGCGCTGGGGTCATCACCGAGGACGACCGCGAGCGTGGAGAGGTCACCGGCCCGGTAGGTCTCCGCGGCGATCGCCGCGACGGCGTGCTGGGCGTCCTTGACCGCCTTCTGCTGGGTCGCCTGGCGCGCCTTCGCCGCCTCGATCCGCACATTGATGCTGTCCAGCTGGGACTGCGCAGCCATGTACCGCTCGTTGGCGGCCTCGGCCACTTTCTGGGCTTTCGCCAGCTCCGCCTTGAGTTGTTCCTTGGTCTTCGTCGGCGCCGCGGTCGCGGTTCCAGCAGCCACCATGAGGGGCAGCACGACCGCCGCGGCAAGGAGCGCCCGGAACAAAGCGCGGGGGCGGCGCGAGTACGCATTCCCGCGCCGGGTTCCCGTTCCGGGGGCGCTGGTCGGGGGGAGGGAATCGGCCTGACCTGCCGGAGACACCGTGTCCTAGCTCCGTTCCTCGGACCCGCCGCATAGCGCGGGTCTGGACGACCGTGCGCACCACCGCGGACCCGGCCGGGCCCACTGCGGCCACACATCCGGGCGGGGAGGCCGTCGGCGACGCACCCGGGCAGGTCACGGTGCGTATCACTCCGGCGCGTCCGCACGGGCTGAAGGTCACCCATCCGGAACACGACAACGTAACCTTGCCGTGACCCAGTGGCCGAGATTAGTCCGACCGGCGGAGCCGCTCCAAGTCCGCACCCCCCATCTATACAAGATCGGATGAGGGGAATTACGCTCAGTAACTAATCACCCGGCGCGGCGGCGGTTCGCCCCGGATCTCCGGGACCCCCACCGATCCGATCCGGCGGGGCGGTCCGGGAAACGGCGGCGCCGCGGGACCGGGGTGGGGCCGTCCGTGCCCACGGTTCCCACCTCCTCCCGCATTCCCGTCGTCTCCCCCACTCCTGCCGTTCCCGCCGGCTCCCTCACTCCCGCCGTCCCTGAGGTTCCCACCGCCGCCCCGGAAACCCCCGGAGGCACCAGGCGCAGCGGAGGCACAAGCCCGGAACCGGCCAGAACGGCGATCGCCGCGCGCTCCGGCGCGTCCAGATCGGGGCGGGACGGGACGCGCCCGGCCCCGAGGAGCACGGTGACCACGCAGCCGGAACAGGCCCGCCCCCGGACCGCGCAGCGGTCGCAGTCGATCAGCATGGGATCCCCTCCCCTTCCAGGCCCGCGGCGAGGCACGGGCTCACCGCACCCGTCACGGCCCGCCGCCGTCCGGGCGGCTCGGACCGGCCGACTTCCGACCAGCAGGAATGACGCTAGGGCCGGGGGCCGACAACCTCACCGCAGCCACCGCGCGTCCCGGGGTGCCCGCCCGGGGACCTGTCGGTGCCCGGGCCTACGGTCAGGAGGTATGACCGCGTCCCCTCCCTCACCGGCATCCCCCGGGCCGACAACCGGCTCGGGCCGGGACGCCCCGGGGCCGGCTGCGGGGCGACATGTCCCGGGCCCGGCAGCAGGGCGGGAGTTCCCGGGTCCGGCCACGGTCCAGACGACGATCGACGAACTCGGCACCCCGCTGCACGAGGTCACCTTCGTCGTCGTCGACCTCGAAACCACCGGGGGCTCACCGCAGGACGCGGCGATCACCGAGATCGGCGCCGTCAAAGTGCGCGGCGGTGAGCGGCTCGGGGAGTTCCACACCCTGGTCAACCCGGGCACCCCGATCCCCGCGTTCATCGCCGTACTCACCGGGATCACCGACACCATGGTGGCCGGGGCGCCCGCAATCGCCGCGGTACTCCCGTCGTTCTGGGAGTTCGCCCGCGGCTGCGTCCTGGTCGCCCACAACGCACCGTTCGACATGGGTTTCCTCCGGGCCGCCGGACAACGCACCGGACAGCCCTGGCCGGATCCGGTGGTCGTCGACACCGTCCAACTGGCCCGCCACCTGGTGAGCCGGGACGAGGCCCGCAACCGCAAACTGTCCACCCTGGCCCAGCTGTTCCGCGCCGAGACCGACCCCGACCACCGGGCTCTGCATGACGCCCGGGCCACCGTGGACGTCCTGCACGGGCTCCTCGAACGGGTCGGCAACCAGGGCGTCCGCTACCTGGAGGAGCTCACCACCTTCACCTCCCGGGTGCCCGCCCGCACCCGCCGCAAGCGCTACCTCGCCGAGTCCCTGCCGCACGCCCCAGGGGTGTACGTGTTCCGCGACGATGCGGGACGTCCGCTGTACGTCGGGGTCTCGGTGGATGTGCGGACCCGGGTGCGCAGCTACTTCACCGCGGCCGAGCAGCGCACCCGGATGGCCGAGATGGTCGCGCTCGCCGCCGAGGTCACCGCGGTGATCTGTGCGACCCCGTTGGAGGCCCGGGTCCGGGAACTGCGCCTGATCGCCGAGCTGGCCCCGCGTTACAACCGCCGATCCCGATTCCCCGAACGCATGCCGTGGGTGAGACTCACCGTCGAGCCCTTCCCCCGGCTGTCCGTGGTCCGCGAGGTGCGTGCGGACGGGGGCACCTACATCGGGCCGTTCGGCAGCACCGGGCAGGCCCGGCTGGCCATCGACGCCCTGCACGAAGCGTTCCCGTTGCGCCGGTGCACCGGCCGGCTCCCGCGGACCCCGGCCCCCGGAGCGGCCCCCTGCCTGCTCGCCGACCTGGACCGGTGTGCCGCTCCCTGCGTCGGCCGGCAGGATCCGGCCGGGTACGCCGGGACCGTCCAGGCGGTCCGGACGGCGATGACCCAGGACGTGCGTCCGGTCGTCGACGCCGGCCTCGCCCGGGCCGGCCGGCTCGCCGAACAACAGCGTTTCGAGGAGGCCGGGGTGATCCGCGACCGGCTGCTCGCCTTCCTCCGCGGCAGCGGACGCACCCAGCGGCTACTCCCGCTGTCCACGGCCGCGGAACTCGCGGCCGGGCTGCGTACCCCGCGCGGCGGATGGGAACTCGTGCTCATCCGGTACGGCCGGCTGGCCGCCACCACGGTGAGCCCCGCCGGCGCACCCTCGGCCCAATCTGCAGGCCCTACGGGACATCGGCGAGCAGGTGGACCCGCCCCCGCCGCCGCGGCCGGCCGCGCACCCGGAGGAGACCGAACAGATCCTCAGTTGGCTCGCACAACCGGAGGTCCGGCTGATCGACGTGGACGGCACGTGGTCGGTCCCGGTGCACGGGGCCGCGGGAGCGCACAGCCGGCTCGATCCGGGTCGGGCCGAGCCGAGCTGGACGCCCCCGTTCGGGGAGCCCGCGGACTGGGCCGACCGGGCCGCCCTCGTCCTGCGGCAGCACCGGACCGACGAACCGGTGCCGTGACGGCCGGCGCGGTCCCCGGCCGGTGACGTTCAGCTGTTGCTCGCCTTGACCCACCGGTCGAGTACGGCGGCCGCCGCCCCGGAGTCCACCGCCTGCCCGGCTTCCTTGAGGGCGTCGGTCAACCGGTCGGCCAGGGCACGGCCGCCGCCGGCCACTGCCCCGTCCGCGGCGACGATACCCGCAGCCGCATTGAGCAACACGGTGTCGCGTACCGGACCGCGCCCGCCTTCGAGTACGTCGCGCAGCACCGCGGCGTTGTTCCGGCCGTCCCCGCCGCGCAGGTCCTCCAGGCGGGCCGGGGCCAGCCCGAGTTCCGCCGGGTCGATCCGGTGCTCGACGACCGTGCCGTCCTCGACCAGCCACACCTGCGACGGTCCGGTCGTGGACAGCTCGTCCAAGCCGTTCTCGCCACGGAACACCAGGGCCGAGGCCCCGCGCTCGGCGAGTACACCGGCGACGATCGGGGCCAACCGCAGATCGGCGACCCCGACCGCAGCCGCTGCCGGCTGCGCCGGGTTGGTCAGCGGGCCGAGAACGTTGAAGGCGGTCGGCACGCCGAGTTCCCGGCGGGCCTGCCCGGCGTGCCGGAAGGCGGGGTGGAACACCGGGGCGAAGCAGAAGGTGATCCCGACCTCGGTGGCGAGTTCGGCGACCCGTTCCGGGGCCAGGTCGAGCCGCACCCCGAGAGCCTCCAGCACGTCGGCGGCGCCGGAGGCGGACGTACTCGCCCGGTTGCCGTGCTTGACCACCCGCCGCCCCGACCCGGCGACGACGAGGGCCGCCGAGGTCGAGATGTTCACCGTGCGGTGCCGGTCGCCCCCGGTACCGACGACGTCGACGCAGGGTCCGGGCACCTCGATGCGCACCGCATGCTGCAGCATCGTCTCGACGAGGCCGGTGATCTCGGCGACCGTCTCACCCTTGCCGCGCAAGGCGATGAGGAACCCGGCCAACTGCACGGGAGTGGACTCCCCGGTCATCACCCGGTCCATCGCCCACGAGGTCTCCGCGCGGGACAGATCCCGCCCGGACAGCACACCGGCGGTGAGGTCCGGCCAGGTCGGCTGCGGGGCCGCCGGGTCGCTCATGACAGCTGTTGACGGGCCAGCTCGGCGACCGACCGGGCGAGCGCGACCGGGTCGAGGGGGTGCGGTACCACGGCGTCGGCCTGTGACCAGGTGGCGAGCCAGGCGTCCTGGGGCCGTCCGGTGAGCACGAGCACCGGCGGGCAGTCGTAGATCTCGTCCTTGAGCTGGCGGCACAGCCCCATCCCACCGGCCGGGGTGGCCTCACCGTCGAGGACGAGGACGTCGAGGCCACCGGCTTCGACG
>JARRQM010000076.1:0-5029 GCA_037381765.1 Kineosporiaceae bacterium | reverse complement strand
TCGGGCCGGCGGCCCACCGCGGTGCGCACCGCGGCCCGGGTGCTCGCGTCGTCGCTGTACAGCAGGACGGACAGGACGCGGTGAGCGCCCGGGGTGTCCGTCTCCGCCGCCGGGGTACCGGCCATCGTCGCCTCCGTGAGGTCGGGGTGCGGGGGGCTCCGGTCCGCGCGATCGGGTGGGGAGAGGTGCTGCTCCCCCGGCCCGCACGCGTGGCACGTGGCGCCGATGGTACCGGGGATCACCGCAAGCCCCGGTGGGGAGCCGGAGCGACAGGACGGGCCGGGGTACGGGAGCGCCCGCACAGGTCCCCGAGCACCTGCCGGCCGGGCTCCGGACGGGCTACGGCAGGAGCGTCGGGTCTGCCCCGGGAAGGCCCAGGCAGACCTGAGGCCACGACGACCTCCGTGGCAGCAGGACCCCACCCGCCCGGCTACCCGGCGGTACACTGGCCCGACGCCGTCCAGGTCGGCACCATCGTCTGGTTGGCCAGCGAACTCATGTTCTTCGCCGGGCTGTTCGCGATGTACTTCTCCGTACGCGCCGTGCGCCCGGACCTCTGGGCCACCGAACCACTCACCTTGAACATCCCCTTCTCCCTGCTCAACACCGTGAACCTGGTGCTCAGCTCGGTGTGGTGCCAGATGGGCGTCTTCGCCGCGGAGCGCTACCAGCGGGTCGCCCGCGGCCCCTGGTGGACGCCGTGGACCCGGGCCGACGGGTGGCGGAACTGGGGGGTCCGGGAGTGGTACACGCTCACCTTCCTCGCCGGCTCGGTTTTCGTCGCCGGGCAGCTCTACGAGTACGCCAGCCTCGTCGGCGAGAACCTGACGATCTCCTCCTCCGGCTACGGGTCGGTCTTCTACCTCACCACCGGCTTCCACGGGCTGCACGTCACCGGCGGTCTCGTCGCCTTCCTCATCCTGCTCGGCCGCAGCCACACCGCGAAGCGATTCGGCCGCTCCGAAGCCACCGCCGCCATCGTCACCTCCTACTACTGGCACTTCGTCGACGCCGTCTGGATCGGCCTCTTCCTGGTGATCTATGTCCTGAAGTGATCCCCATGCCCACGGCCGTCCGGACCCCATCGCCCGGGGCCCGGACCGAGAACTCCCCGTCCACCAGGAGCCGTCCGTGACCGCACCCACCGCCCGAAGGCGCCGTCCCCTCGCCCGCGCAGCCCTCCTGCTCACCGGGCTCCTGGTGACCGGTGCCGCCTACACGGCCGTCGCCCCCGGAGCCAGCTCCGCGACGGCCCCCGGAGCCAAGGACATCGCCGCCGGACACGACCTGTTCCTCGCCAACTGCGCGACCTGCCACGGCGTACACGCGGAGGGGCGGGCCAACGCCCCCTCCCTGATCGGTGTCGGTGCCGCGGCCGTCGACTTCCAGGTCGGCACCGGACGCATGCCGATGCAGGCGAGCGGGCCGCAGGCGCCGCGGGGCACCGCGCAGTTCAGCCAGGCCCAGATCGACCAGCTCGCCGCCTACGTGGCGAGTCTGTCCCCCGGCCCGGACGTCCCCTCGGCGACCGCGGTCGACCCGGGCACCGGTGACCCGGCGCGGGGCGCCCTCATCTTCCGCACCAACTGCGCGATGTGCCACAACGTCTCCGGTAAGGGCGGGGCGCTCACCCGCGGCAAGTACGCCCCGAACCTCACCGACGTCAACCCGAGGCACGCCTACGAGGCGATGCTCACCGGCCCCGAATCCATGCCGGTGTTCAACGACCAGACCCTCGATCCGCAGAGCAAACGTGACGTGCTCGCCTACCTCGACAGCATCGGGAACTCCCCCAGCCCCGGCGGGTTCTCCCTGGGCGGTCTCGGCCCGGTCAGCGAGGGACTGCTCGCCTGGACCCTCGGGCTGGCCCTGCTGGTCTCCGCCGCCGTGTGGGTGGGGGCGAAGGCGTCATGAGCGAACGCATCCGACCGGGGGGTGGCTCCGGGAACGACCAGGCCAGCAGCCCCGTGCCCGACCACCCGCCCGTGCCCGCCACCGGCCGGGCTGTCGTCCCGGCCACCGGACGGACGGTCGAGCCGAGCGCCGACCGGTTCGAGAACCCGGGGCTACCCCCGCACCAGGAACGAACGACGGACACCGACCCGCGCGCCGCCCGACGCGCCGAACGCCAGGTCAGCGGCCTGTTCACGCTGTCCGCACTGGGTACGCTCACCGCCGTCGCCGGCTACGTCGCCGTGCGCTTCCCCGACGCCGTCCCGCAGAACATGGACGCCTACCTGGCGAGCGTGGGGCTGTCGACCCGGATCATCGGGCTCGGGGTCGCCGCCGCCCTGCTCGGGCTCGGGGTCGGCGCGGTGCACTGGGCGAAAACCCTGATGCCCGACACCGAACGCGTCGAGTCCCGCCACCCGATGCGCGGCACCGACGCCGAGCGCGCCGACGCGGTCGACATCCTCGCCGAGGGTGCCGCCGAGTCCGGGATCGGGCGGCGCCCGCTCATCCGGAACAGCCTCCTCGGTGCCGCGGCCATCCTCCCCGTCCCCGCCCTCGTCCTGCTCGGCGACCTCGGACCGCTCCCGCAGGAGAACCTGCGCACCACGTTCTGGCGGGCCGGTCTGCGGCTGGTCCGTGACCCGGAGGGCGGCGCGGTCAAAGCCTCCGACCTGACCATCGGCTCGGCCGTGCACGTCATGCCGGAAGGTATCGACGAGACCACGGACGTCCTCGAGGAACGGGCCAAGGCCGCCGTCCTGTTGCTCCGGCTCGACCCCGCCCAGCTCACCGACGCCACCGCCGACGACGCCTACCAGGGCATCGTCGCGGTCTCGAAGATCTGCACCCACATGGGCTGCCCCGTGGCCCTCTACGAGCAACGCACCCACCACCTGCTCTGCCCCTGCCACCAGTCGACGTTCGACGCCGCCGACAATTTCGCGGTCATCTTCGGGCCGGCCAAACGACCGCTGCCGCGCCTGCCGATCACCGTCGACGATGAGGGTTACCTCATCGCCCGGAACGGTTTCGACCAGCCCGTCGGCCCGAGCTTCTGGGAGCGTGGATGAGCCGCATGGTCACGAAGACCGTCGCCGGTCTGGGCAAGGGGGTCGACGACCGGGTCGGCGCGAGCAAAGTCGTCAAAGGCCTGGCCCGCAAGCTGTTCCCGGACCACTGGTCGTTCCTGCTCGGCGAGGTGGCCCTGTACAGCTTCGTCATCCTGCTGCTCACCGGGGTGTTCCTCAGCCTGTTCTACGTACCCAGCGTGGATGAGACCGTCTACCACGGGGGGTACGCCCCGGTGGACGGGCAGACGGTCTCCCAGGCGTTCGCCTCCACCGTCCGGCTGTCCTTCGACGTGCGCGGCGGGCTGCTCATCCGCCAGGTGCACCACTGGGCGGCCCTGGTCTTCGTCGCCTCGATCATCGTCCACTTGTCCCGGGTGTTCTTCACCGGGGCCTTCCGCAAACCGCGGGAACTGAACTGGATGATCGGTTCGGTGCTCATCCTCCTCGCCATGGTCGAGGGGTTCGCCGGCTACTCCCTGCCCGACGACATGCTCTCCGGGAACGGGTTGCGGATCGCCTCCAGCATCGTCCTGTCCATCCCCGTCGTCGGCACCTACGTGAGCTTCCTCATGTTCGGCGGCCAGTTCCCCGGGGACGACTTCATTCCTCGGCTCTACACCGTGCACGTGCTGCTGCTGCCGGGACTGTTCCTCGCCCTGATCACCGTGCACCTGCTGCTCGTCTTCTGGCACAAGCACACCCAGTACCCCAAGCCGGGCCGGACCAACGACAACGTCGTCGGCTACCCGCTGTATCCGGTCTACCTGGCCAAGGCCGGCGGGTTCTTCTTCATCGTCTTCGGGATCATCACCCTGCTCGGGGCCCTGTTCACGATCAACCCCGTCTGGGCGTACGGCAGCTACGACCCGTCCCCGGTCAGCGCCGGGGCCCAACCCGACTGGTACATGGGTTTCCTCGACGGCGCGGTCCGACTCACCCCGGGGTTCCTCGAATACACCGTGTGGGGTCACACCCTGTCCCTGAACATCATGATCCCGGGGCTCATCCTGCCGGGGATCCTCACCACCTTGCTCGTCGCCTACCCGTGGCTGGAGTCCTGGGTCACCCGGGACCGCCGGGAGCACCACCTGCTCGACCGTCCCCGGAACATGCCGGCCCGCACCGGGCTCGGGGTGATGTCACTGACCTTCTACTTCATCCTGCTCATCGCCGGCGGGAACGACATCATCGCCACCCACCTGGGCCTGTCGATCAACGACATCACGAACGTCCTGCGGGTGGCCATCGTGGTACTCCCCCCGCTGGCCTACGTCGTCACCAAGCGGATCGCCCTCGGCCTGCAACGCAAGGACCGGGAACGCGTGCTGCACGGGGAGGAGACCGGACGGATCTACCGCACCGAGACCGGAGAGTACGTCGAGGTGCACCAGCCCCTCGACCCGCAGCAACGCTGGGTCCTCGTCCAGCACGAGACCTACCGGCCGATCGAAGCCGCCCCGGACACCGACGCGCACGGGGTCCGCCGGCGCCGGATACCGCTGGAGCGGTTGCGCCGCGGGCTGTCCCGACTGTACTTCGGGGACCGGGTGGAACCGGTCACCCCGACCGAACTCACCGCCGCGGGACAGGACGGGCACCAGCACCTCGGACACCTGCCGCAGGACCGGAACGACCCGCACGACAGCGGAACACGTGCGGCGGTGGAGCCCGGTGGAGAGGCGAAGGCCCCGAACGGTTCGGGAGACACGGGGAACACGGGGAACACGGAGAACGCAGGGAACGCGGAGCTGTCTTCCGGACGGTGAGGCACGGGGAAGCCCCGGCAACGCCCCGGGAACGCCCCGACGACGCCGGGACGGTGCCACCGGACGACGACGCGGGTCTGGTCCGTCCCTGGCCCCGTCCCCGTCGTTCTCCGTCCCTCCGGCAGCCGGACGTTCCTGCCTGCCGGACCCCAACGGAGGGACCCGACAGACAGGATCCGGCAAGCGGGGCGCGGGTCCGAGGCGCGAGGCGGGGGCGCGGAGGCGAGCGCGGGGCGCGGG
>JARRQM010000075.1:0-7182 GCA_037381765.1 Kineosporiaceae bacterium | reverse complement strand
GAGGACACCGGTCCGGCAAGAAGAGGAGGCGCACCGTGGTGAGCGGCTCCGGGAAGAGTCATCCGGACGATGACCTGCTCGCCGATCTCGTCGCGGATGTGCTCCCGACGGATCAGGCCCGGGTCATCGAATCCCATGTGATGCACTGTCAGGAATGCACCAGCCTGCTCGCCGATGCCGAGCACGTCCGGGGGCTGCTGGTACGCAGCGACCCCGGGCCGATTCCCGGCGACCTGCTGTCCCGGCTGGAGTCGGCGCTGCAGTTCGAGGCGCAGGGGCACGGGGCGCCGCAGACCGGGGTGATCCCGGCGGGCGCCCCGGTCGGACCGGAACCGGTGCAGGTCCCGAACGCGTGGGCGGACACCGAGACGATCGACGCCTTCCGGTCCGGACCCGGCCAGCAGCCCGAGGCCGAAACCCCGTTCCCGCTGGAGGCGACGGTTCCAGCCGGCACGACCACCTCCGGCGCCGCCGCCGGACGCCGGGGCGTAGTCCCGGTTGCACCCCCCGGCCCGGGGCCCCTCGCGGTCCCGGCGGGATATGCGCCAGGAGGTCCGGGACGTCCGTAGCGGGCGGCGGGGCACCATGCTCGCGGCAGTGGCCGGTGTGGTTATCGTCCTCGCTCTGGCCGGGTTCGCGGTCAAGGGGTTCATCACCTCTTCCGGTTCGGGGACGGACGCCGCCGGGGCCGCGGCCGGCGAGTCCGCGCTCACCGGGACCGGCTCCGGCAGCCGGGTGGTCACCACCGGCACCGCCTACACCGAGACCGGGCTACCCGATCAGGTGCACGCCCTGATGGCGGAGGTCGCCGAGGGCGGGACCGGGCCGGATGGTTCCGGGGATGCCCCGGCGGCGACCCGGTCGGTGGCGGCACCGGGGAGCGGGAACCTGGGGTTGCGCGACCCGGAGCAGCTCAAGGGCTGCCTGACGGCGCTCAATGCCGGACCGGTCCAGCCGGTGGCGATCGATCTGGCCACCTATGAGGGCCAGGAGGCGGCGATCATCGTGCTGGTCGGTGATGACGGCGGGTACGAAGTGTGGGTGGTCGCCCGGACCTGCCAGGCCGGTGCTGACGGGACGATCAAGTTCGCGCAGATCCCGGCCTGACCGGCGGGCCCAGGGCCGTCCTGGGGGACGGGTCCAGCTGGTCCGGCCGACGGCCCCGACGCACGGTCCCGGCGTCCGGTGCCGGCAGCGAGGTCCGGCCAGACCGGTACGTGATCCGGCGCTCCGGGAACAGTGCGCGTCTAGGATCGGTTTCACGAACGTCAGTAGTCGTCCCGGGGGGATCCCGGCGCGTTCGGCGCCACCCGCGCTACCCCACCGGTAGCGGCCCCCGCCAGTACCGCCCGTAGGGAGAACGAAGAGCGTGAGCGACGTCCGCGATGTCATCGTCATCGGTTCGGGTCCGGCCGGGTACACCGCGGCGATCTACGCCGCACGAGCCGATCTGCGCCCGCTCGTCTTCGAGGGGGCGGTCACCTCCGGCGGCGCCCTGATGAACACGACCGAGGTGGAGAACTTCCCCGGGTTCCCCAAGGGGATCCAGGGCCCGGAGCTGATGAACAACCTGCGCGACCAGGCCGAGCGTTTCGGTGCGGAACTCGTCACCGACGATGTCGTCGCGGTCGATCTGACCGGCGAGGTCAAGGAGGTCGTCACCGGCGACGAGCAGTACGGCAACCGCACGGTGCACCGGGCCCGGTCGGTGATCATCGCCACCGGTTCGGCCTACCGCCGGCTCGGCGTTCCCGGGGAGGACCGGCTGTCCGGCCGCGGCGTGAGCTGGTGCGCGACCTGTGACGGTTTCTTCTTCCGCGAACAGGACATCGCCGTCGTCGGCGGCGGGGACTCCGCGATCGAGGAGGCCACCTTCCTCAGCCGGTTCGCCCGGTCGGTCACCCTCATCCACCGCCGCGACGAGCTGCGCGCCTCGAAGATCATGCAGGCCCGGGCCAAGGCCGACCCGAAACTGTCCTTCGCCTGGAACAGTCAGGTGGCCGAGGTCCTCGGGGAGGACAAGGTCACCGGGGTGCGCCTGCGCGACACGGTGACCGGCGAGGAACGCACCCTCGACATCACCGGCCTGTTCATCGCCGTCGGGCACGACCCCCGCAGTGAGCTGCTCACCGGCCAGGTGGACCTCGACGAGGCCGGGTACATCACGGTCGAGGGGCGGTCCACGCGGACAAACCTGGCCGGAGTGTTCGCCTGCGGCGACGTCGTCGACCACACGTACCGGCAGGCGATCACCGCCGCGGGGTCGGGGTGTTCGGCCGCCCTCGACGCCGAACGGTTCCTCGCCGCGCAGCAGTGACGCGTGGGGTACCCGGGGCCGGAGATACCCCTGCTTCGTGGCACCATCGTGCTGCGAACCGGTGAGTCGAGGAGAGTGGCATGAGCGCCAGGGCCGTAACGGACGCCAGCTTCGAGGCCGAGGTACTGAAGTCGGACAAACCCGTGGTCGTCGACTTCTGGGCACCCTGGTGCATGCCGTGCAAGAAGGTGTCCCCGATCCTCGATGAGATCGCCGCCGGGCACTCCGAGATCTCCGTGGTCAAGGTGAACGCCGATGAGAACCCCCAGGTCACCGCGACCTACGGGGTCACGTCGCTGCCGACCATCGCGGTGTTCACGAACGGCGAGATGGTCAAGGCGGTCGTCGGGGCGAGGCCGAAGCCGAAACTCCTCCGGGATCTGTCGGACTGGCTCGCCTGACCCCCCGGGTGAGCACCGTCGAGTCCATCGCGGCCCCCCCGCTGCGCCGCGGTGACCGGGGGGAGCGGGTGGTCGCCCTGCGCGGACTGCTCGACCTTGCCGGGAGTGCCCCGCACCCCGCGGGCCCGGACGGGGACGGGCTGCTCGACACCTTCGATCCGTCCCTGGAGGCGCAGGTCCGGGCCTTTCAGCAGTCCCGCGGGCTGGTCGCGGACGGGGTGGTGGGCCGGCAGACGGCCCGGGTGCTCGACGCCGCCCGGTGGCGCCTCGGCGATCGGATCCTGCTGTTCACCCCGGGACATCTGGTCCGGGGTGATGATGTGGCAGCCCTGCAGGAGCGGCTCGCCGTGCTCGGTACCCTGGCCGGCCCGGTGGACGGGATCTTCGGCCCGCAGACCGAGTCCGGGTTACGTGAGCTGCAGCGTGGCCTCGGCCTGCAGCCGGACGGGGTATGCGGTCCGGCGACCCTACGCGCGCTGACCGCGCTGAGCCGGGCCGTCGGCGGTGGCGACCCGTGGGCGCTGCGCCAGGAGGCGCAGGTGGCCGGGGCGGGGCCGAGCCTCGCCGGCAAGGTCGTCGTCCTCGACCCCGCGCACGGCGCCGGTGTCCCGGGGAACACCGGCCACGGGCTGGCCGAGGCGGAGGTGGTGCTCGACCTCGCCCGCCGGATCGAGGGCAGGCTGGCCACCACCGGGGTTCAGGCGGTGCTCACCCGGGGCGGGATGACCTGCCCGAGCGAGGAGGAGCGCGCCGAGATCGCGGTGCAGGCCGGGGCGGACGCCGTCGTCTCCCTGCACTGCGAGGCCCATCCGTCGCCGCAGGCTTCCGGGGTCGCGACCTTTTACTGGGGCGGCGCCCGGGTCGGGGCCCGGTCGGCGACCGGTTCCCAGCTCGCCGCCTTCCTGCAGCGGGAACTCGTCGCCCGCACCGGGATGGCCGACCTGCGCAGTCACGCCTGCACCTTCGACATTCTCCGGGTCACCCCGATGCCGGCGGTGCAGCTCGAACTGGGCTACCTGAGCAACCCGCAGGACGCCGACAGGTTGCGGGACGGCGCCTTCCGGGATGTCGTCGCCGAGGCGGTGGTCGTCGCCGTGCAGCGGCTGTACCTGAGCGAGCAGAACACGGTGACCGGAACCATGCGGTTGCGTGACGTCCTCGCCTGGGCGGGCCGCAGCTGACCTGGGGACCGGCCACAGCTGGCCTGGTCGGTGGCCGTTGTGGCTGGCCGGGGCGGGCCATCGCCGGCCTCGTGCCGGGGAGGGCCTGGGCGGGACCCGGGCCGCGGGCCGCTAGGGCGCCGACCGCTGGGTGGTCAGTGCCGGGGAGCGGACGGTGCCGAGGATCCGTTCCAGGGCCTGTTCGACGTCTTCCCGCCAGGACAGTGCGGTGCGCAGGTCGAGGCGTAGCCGGGGGTAGCGGTGGTGCGGGCGGACGGTCTTGAAGCCGACCGCGAGCAGCAGGTCGGCGGGGAGCAAGCAGTGGGTTCCGTCGACGTCCTCGGGCCGGTCCGGGACGAGGTCGGCGGCGAGTCCGAAGGCCTCGATGGCCCGGACCCCGCGGCGGGTCAGATCCTTCGCGGCAGCCTGGATGAGCATCCGGGCCAGCCCGCCGCCGGAGTACCGGGGCAGCACCCGGGCCGTGGTGAGCAGGACCGCGTCACCGCCCACAGGTGATGTGGGGAAGGACATCGAGCGGGGGACCCGGGACGGTGGGGCGTAGAGGACGAAACCGGCGGGATCGTCGTCGACGTAGGCGATCCGCCCGCAGGACCCCCATTCGAGCAGGGTCGCCGAAAGCCAGGCTTCCTTCTCGAAGGCGGTGTCTCCGGCGGCCTCGGCCCGTCGCGCGGCGACCGGGGTGAGTTCCCAGACGACGCAGCTGCGGCAGGGATCGGGCATGTCGGGCAGCGTGTCCAGGGTGAGCGGGGCGAGCCGGCGAGCCATTACCGGCCCACTTCCACGCCGTTGACGGCCGGTACGGCCGGGACCGGGTTGACCCGGGCCGCACCACGGCTGCGAGGGCGGAACAGGGCCCAGGCGAAGCCGGCGGCCACTCCGGCAAGGAACCCTGCGGCCACGAGGCGTCCGAGCCGCATGCGACACTCCGGTGGAGATCTGGAAGGCGAGAACCGGCGGACCGGCCCTGTTGGGCATGGTACGCACCATCTCAGCAACGAGGGAAGCATACTCAACGTATTCATTGACTACAGAGAGCTAGATGACGCCACGGGGGCGTGGACTTCGTGAAGGTGGAGGAGATGTGGGTGTGACGGATGCACTCTCGCGACCTGGTAGTTCCTCGGAGATCCGGGCGGAGGCACGGGCGCAGGGGTCCCGACTGGACCGCTGGGTGGACGGCTACGCCACCCGCACCCGGGGAATGACCTCCTCGGAGATCCGTGCACTATTCGCGGTGGCGAGCCGCCCCGAAGTGGTCTCCCTCGCCGGGGGAATGCCCTACGTCTCCGCCCTGCCCCTCGACGTCGTCGGGGACGCCCTCGGCCGGCTCGTCGCCGAACGGGGACCGGTGGCCCTGCAGTACGGCTCCGGTCAGGGTGACCCGGTGCTACGCGAGCACATCCTCGACGTGATGGCCCCGCAACGGGTGCGGGCACACGCCGACGACCTCGTCGTCACGACCGGCTCCCAGCAGGCCCTCGACCTCGTCACCCGGATCTTCGTCGACCCCGGGGACGTCGTCGTCGCCGAGGCCCCGAGCTACGTGGGGGCGCTCGGGGTGTTCCGCTCCTATCAGGCCGAGATCGTCCACGTACCGCTGGACGCGGACGGTCTCATCCCGGCGGCCCTGGCGGAGACGCTCACCCGGCTGGACCGCGCCGGACGACGGGTGAAGATCCTCTACACCGTGCCGAACCACCACAACCCGGCCGGAGTGACGCTGTCCGCAGCGCGACGCCCGCAGATCGTCGAGATCGCCCGGCGGCACGGTGTGCTCATCGTCGAGGACGATCCGTACGGGCTGCTCGGTTTCGACGGCGAGCCGCTGCCCGCATTGCACTCCCACGACCCGGACGGGGTCATCTACCTCGGGTCGTTCTCCAAGACCTTCGCCCCCGGCGTGCGGGTGGGTTGGGCGGTGGCCCCGCACGCGATCCGCGAGAAACTGGTCCTCGCCAGCGAGGCGGCGATCCTCTGCCCGAGCGCGCTCAGCCAACTGGCCGTCGCCAGCTACCTGGACAGTCACGACTGGATGGGGCAGGTCCGCCGGTTCCGGGCGCTGTACGCCGAACGACGTGACGCCATGCTGGACGCCGTGGCCGATCTCCTACCGGACGCCACCTGGACGGTTCCCCGGGGCGGGTTCTACGTCTGGCTCGGCCTGCCGGACGCGTTGGACGCCCGGGCGATGCTGCCCCGAGCGGTTACCGCCCGGGTCGCCTACGTCCCGGGGACCGCGTTCTACGCCGATGGTCAAGGCCACTCGCACATGCGCCTGTCGTACTGCTACCCGACCCCGGAACGGATCCGGGAGGGCATCCAGCGGCTGGGTTCGGTGATCAACGCCGAACGGGATCTCGTCGCGACCTTCGGCGCCCCGGGCGGCGGGCGACCCGACGGGCTCGGCCCGGATCGCGTCCAGTCCCCCGGTCCGGACCTGACCTGACCGGTCCGGACCACCGGACCTGACCACCTGGCCCGGCGTAGCCACCGATCCTGGCCGCCCGGTCTGGCCGATCGGGCCGGGCCCGGCCGGACCCGACTGACCCTGATCCGATCCGAAGATGATCTGACCTGATCCGAAGAAGGTGCGGCGATGTCGACACAGGTTCTCGTCCTGGCCGGGGGCCTGTCCCATGAACGGGACGTCTCCCTGCGATCGGGTCGCCGGGTGGCCGAGGCTCTCACCGATGCCGGCTGCGCGGTGCAGGTCCGCGACGTCGACGCCGGTCTCCTGCCCGCGCTGGGGGAGGAACGCCCCGACGTGGTGTGGCCGCTGCTCCACGGGGCCAGCGGGGAGGACGGTTCCATCCGGGACGTCCTCGACCTGCTCGACCTGCCCTACGTCGGGTCACAGCCGGAGTCCTGCCGGCGGTCCTGGGACAAGCCGGTGGCGAAAGCGGTGGCGGCCGGAGCGGGGCTGGCCGTCCCCGCGGCGGTATCCCTACCGCACGGCACCTTCCGGGAACTCGGCGCGCAGGCCGTGCTGGCCGCCATCGTCGACCGGCTGGGACTGCCACTCGTGGTGAAACCGGCCCGGGGCGGATCCGCGCTCGGGGTGAGCATCGTCCGGTCCGTCGAGGAGCTCCCCCGGGCCATGGTGGACTGTTTCGCCTACGGTGACGTCGCGCTCGTCGAACGGTTCATCGAAGGTATCGAGGTCGCGGTGAGCGTGATCGACCCCGGGACGGGGGCGCGGGCCCTACCGAGCGTGGAGATCGTCGCCGACGGCGGGATGTACGGCTACGACGCCCGGTACACGGCGGGGGCCACCGAGTTCTTC
>JARRQM010000074.1:0-7276 GCA_037381765.1 Kineosporiaceae bacterium | reverse complement strand
CCGGCGTCTGGCCCCGCGAGAGGACCTGCAACTCGGGGTGCTCACCACGGACCGCAGCGGGCACCTGCCACCGTTCGGAACCACGGCCGAAGGGGTACCGATCCAGCGCGTGCGGGCCTACCCGAAAGGTGGCGACTACTACGTCGCACCAGGCCTGGTCCCGGCCATCCGCACCGGGGACTGGGATCTGGTGCACGTCCAAGGCGTGCACACCGCGGTCCCGGTGCTGGCCATGACGGCCGCCCTGCAGGCCAGGATCCCCTACGTGGTGACCTTCCACACCGGGGGACACACCTCCTCCGCCCGGGTCCGGTTGCGCGGGCTGCAGTGGCGGACCCTGGCGCCACTGCTGCGCCGGTCCCGGAAGCTCATCCCGGTCGGGCGTTTCGAACCACGACTCTTCCAGCAGGTGACCGGCCTGGACAGCGACCGTTTCGCGTTGATCCGGAACGGCGGCGGGCTACCGTCCGATCCGGATCCCGCTGCCCGGGGTCCCGGTCGGATCGTCTCCTGCGGGCGGCGGGAGTGGTACAAGGGCCATCACCGGGCGATCGAGGCGCTGGCGGTGGCTGCGCGCCGCCGCGGACCGGCTCGGGGTCTCCCACGCGGTCAGCATCCGGTTCATCCCGCCGACCGAACGGGCCGCCATGGCCCGCGAACTCAACGAGGCCAGCGCCATGCTCGCGCTGTCCGACTACGAAGCCCACCCCGTGGCGGTGATGGAGACGTTGGCGCTGGGCGTCCCGGTGGTGGGGTACGAAGTCGCCGGTATCGGTGACCTCGTCGAGGACGGCACGGTTCGCGGCGTCCCGGTCGGTGCCGAACCGGACGTGGTGGCACGGGAACTCGCCGCGGCCCTGGCCGCACCCCGGGCCCAGAGCCACCCCGAACTCCCCACCTGGGAGCAGGCCGCGGACCGTCTGCACGAGGTGTACCGGCAGGCCGCAGGAAAGCCGCCACGGCGAGCGGACGTCCTGTCATGAGCCTCCCCGCAGCGCACCGGCCCCACCGCTCGGGTGCAGGTCTGGCCCCGGATACCCCGGACGTCCTCGGACAATCGGACCGGACCCGGGTCGTGCACCTGATCACCGGGTTGACCTTGGGCGGCGCCGAACGCCACGTCGAGTCCCTGCTGCGGGGCTCCCGGTACGACACCCACGTGCTCGCCGTCTACCGGGACGGCCCGGTCGGCGAACAGCTACGCGCCCAGGGCCACCGGGCCCGGAGCCTGGACCTGCAGGGGATACCCCGCCCCACGGCGATTCTGCGGGTGGCCGCGGAACTGCGGCGGCTGCGCCCGGACGTCGTCCATGTGCATCTGCTCAGCGCCCAGGGCATCGGTATTCCTGCGGCTCGTCTGGCCCGGGTACCGGTGGTGGTGTCGACCGAACACTCGATCATGGACAACGAGGTGGAAGGACGTCCCACGACGCGGCGGCTCAAGTTCGTCTACCGCTGCTGGGAGCGATTCGCCACGCACACGGTGGCGGTCTCACCCACCACGGCCCGGCGGCTGCACGAGTGGGGTGTTCCCGAGCGACGCACCAGTGTGGTGGAACTCGGTATCGACTTCACCCGGCTACGGTTCGACCGGCAGGCCCGTACCGCGGTGCGGGCGGAGCTGGGGGTGGGCGCGGGAGCGGATGTGGTCGGTGCCGTCGGGCGGCTGGACCCGGTCAAGCGGTTCCCCGTTCTGGTCAACGCGTTGTCCGGATGGTTGGGTGAGGGCGACCGGCATCTCGTTATCGTCGGCGCCGGTCCGCAGCACGCTCTGCTGGAGGACCTCGCGGCGCGTGCCGGGGTCAGCGACCGGGTACATGTCGTCGGACCCCGCCCCGACGTGATCCGGTGGCTGTCGGCTTTCGACGTCCTGGCCAGCCCGTCCCGGGACGAGACCTTCGGCATCGCCGTGGTCGAGGCCATCGGTAACGGGTTGCCCGTGGTGTACGCACAGTGCCCGGCCGTTGAAGATCTGGGGCTGTCCGCACCGCGCTGGTTCCGGCTGCCCGATGGGTCCGGCCCGGACGGTCCCGATAGTGCGCAGGAAGAGGCTGCGGTGCGGTCCGGCGTGGTGCAGGCCTTGGCGGCCGGCCGGGACCAGGACAGCAGCCAGGTACCGGCCGAGCTGATCGCCCACTACGACGTTCGCCGCAGGGTCGGCGAGATCGACGACTTGTACGCGAGATTGTTGGGTGCCCGCCGAGGGCGGCAGGCAGGTGAGCGAACCTCGTGCTGACCCGCTCTGACTCCGTTTCCGGGAGGGAAACCGTCACGGGCCCCGCACCGGGCGAGGAACCGACCGCTCCGACCCGCCGCGCCGGCGAGACCGGACAGCCGACGCGCCGCGCCGGCGAATCGACCCGTTGGCACCGGCTGGCCGGAATCAGCGCCTCACTCGTGGGGACGAGTGCCGTCACCAGCATCCTGGGGCTGGGGTTCTGGACGGTCGCGGCACGCACCCTCGACACCGTTGCGGTGGGTGTCGCCGGAGCTGCCGTGGCCCTGATGACACTCGTCGGCGCCTTCGGCACGCTCGGCCTGGGGACCCTGCTGATCTCCCGTTTGCCGACCGAACCACGCGGAAACCGACGCAGGCTGGTGCGCAGCAGCCTCGGCCTGTCCGGTGGTGTGGCCGGGCTGCTCAGCCTGGCCACCTTGTGGCCGGTGATCGCCCTGTTCCAGATGGACCACTTGCGGCCCGTCGTGTCCAGTCCCGCCCACGTGCTCGGGTTCGCCGTGGCTACCTCGCTGACCGCGGCAACCATGGTGCTCGACCAGGCGGTGCTGGTCCTGGGCGTCGGGGCGTTGCAGCTGGAACGCAACCTCGTGGCCAGCGTGGTCAAGATCATCGCCTTGGTCGCCCTGACCTGGCTCGGCGCCCGTGGCGGGATGACCGTGGTGGCCGCCTGGACCCTGGGCAACCTGGTCTCCCTGCCCCTGATCGCCTACCGGACCCGTGGGGGACGCCGACAGGAGGACCCCGGGCCGCTGTTCGACCTGCGGGTGCTGCGCAGGCTCGGCCGCGAGGCGATCAGTCACCACGCCCTGAACATGGGTCTGCAACTCCCGCTGCAACTGCTGCCCGTCGTGGTCACGGTGATGTTGTCCGCCCGCACCAACGGGTACTTCAGTACCGCCCTGCTGGTCACCGGATTCGTCTTCACCTTGCCCTACGCCGTGTCCGTCGGACTGTTCGCGGCCGCGGAGGGAGACGAACACGAAGTACTGCGCCGACTGCGGTGGACCGTGCCGTTCGGGCTGACCGTGAGTTTGGTCGCGAACCTCGTGCTGTATCCGGCGGCCGGACTGGTCCTCGGGGTGTTCGGCCACGGATATGCCGTCGAGTCCACACCGATCCTGCACGTGCTCGTGCTCGCCGGGTTGCCCTTCGTCGTCAAGGACCACTACGTCGCCCTGCGCCGGGTACAACGCCGCACCACGGAGGCAGCCGCGGTGGTCGCCGTCTTCGGCGTGATCGAGCTCGCGGCCGCGGCCGCCGGCGCGCACTGGGCCGGGGTCCTGGGCCTGAGCTGGGCGTGGGTGGGTCTGCTGATCCTGGAAGCGGCGATCTTCACCATGCCGCTGCTGTCTGGTGCCAAGGCCCTGAACGGGCTGGTTCCGTCCGGACCCAGCACGTTGCCCCTGGGGATTCCCCTCGACCTGCCCCGGAACACGCCCGCGAACCCGTCCTGGTACCGCTCTGCGGAGGGAACGGAGGAGGCTCACCCCCCCGTGTCGTTCGACGTCGTGATCGCAGCCGCCGCACCGCCGACGACCTCGGCGACAAGATCCTTCTGGTCGTCGCTGGTCGCCCGACATGCCGTTCAGTCGGCCTCCCGTACGGCCCCGCAACCGGTCCCGCACCCGCCGTCGGGTCCGCGGCAGCGACAGGCCGAATCTGAGCCGGACCGGTTCGCGGTGGTCCTCGCCCTGATGGCAGCAGGTCTGGTGGTGGTGGCGTCGGCCGCGGCGTACGCGCGGGCACATCCACCGGGGCCGTGGATCGGCGTGTTCTACGCCGTCGGTCTCCTGGTGATGTTCCTGCCCGCGGCGGTGCGCGTGCTGGACACCGGTACCGGACCGCGCGAACGGATCGCCCTCGGTCTGGCGCTACCCGTTCTGCTGCAGCTGGTGCGTTTCGTGTTGCACCCTGACGGTTTCGCCCACCACGACGAACTCGTCCACCAGAATACGTGGCGGTTGATCACCGAGACCCATCATCTTTTCTCCGAAAACTCACTGCTGCCCGTCTCCGGTTTCTACCCGGGACTGGAGATCGTCACCCACGCGGTGGGGAGCCTCACCGGTCTGGGTCCCTTCGCCAGCGCGTTCGTGGTCCTCCTCCTGGCCCGGCTGGTTATCGCTGCGGCCCTGATGGCGTTGATCGCTTCGCTCACCCACTCGTTGCGACTGGCCGCGATCGTCAGCGTCCTCTACACCTGCAATCCGCAGCAGATCTTCTTCAACTCGCAGTTCTCCTACCAGACCCTGGCCCTGCCGCTGGCGGTGCTGACGATCTACCTGCTGTTCACCATGCGGAGCCGACACCGGGCGCTACCCCTGGCCGGCACCGTGGCCACCCTCGTCGCCGTCGTGGTGACCCACCACATGACGTCAATGTTGTTGTTACTCACCTTGCTGCTGTGGACCGGGGTGGAGTTCGTCCTGGCGCGCCGACGGTGGGCCGCAGGTCCGGCCCCGGTCCTCGCCTTCGTCACCGTGCTGGGGTTCGCGGCCGTGGGCGTGGCGATGAGTAACCCGGGGAATCCGGTGGGGGGATATCTGCTGGACATCGTCCGGAGTTCCCGGGGAGCGCTGGACATGTTCAGGTCCGGGGAGTCCACGAAGACCCTTTTCGCCGACTCCGCCGGTTCCCGCAGTCAGCTCTGGGAACAGATGCTCATGGTGTACTCCGTCCTCGTCGTCGGGCTGGTACTCGTCCCGGCCATGGTGCGGGCCCGCACCTGGTGGCGGCGCCGTGTCGGGCTGGCTCTGGTCCTGGTGCTGTCGGCGTTGCTGTACCCCCTGATCCCGCTGGGGCATATCACCCGGGTCACCGCGGAGGTGGGGGACCGATCCGCGGGTTTCGTCTTTTTCGGTGTGGCTTTCGTCTTGGCCTGGGCGGGACGGGAACTGCCGATCCGGCGGCGGTGGGCGGTTCTCGGCGGAGCGGCGGCGACCGGCGTCTTCCTCGGCAACGTCATCCTCGGAGCCGGACCCGTCGCCGCGCAGATGCCGGGGCCGTTCCAGGTGTCGGCCGACGCGCGCAGCCTCGACCCGCACAATCTGGCCACCGCGAGGTGGCTCGCCGAGAACCTGCCGCCGGGGACCCGGATCTACGCCGACCGGGACTCCGGCCTGTTGGCCGCCGCGGTCGGACGGCAGTTCACCGTGCGACATATCTCCACCGGCGTGGACGCCTCCCGCCTCCTGCTGGATCCCCAGTTCACCCCGGAGGACGTCGCCGTGGCGCAGCAGGCACAGATCTCCTACCTGATCGTGGACCAGCGGGATGCCACCTCGTTACCGCACGTCGGGGTCTACGTCGAGGAAGGGGAGTTCGGCCTGGACAGCCGGACCCAGCCGGTTCCGTCCGCGGCACTGACCAAGTTGGACCAGGTCGACGGGGTCCAACGGATCTACGACGACGGGGCCATCGTGATCTATGACATCCGGAGGATCAGCGGTGCCGACCAATGACATGGCAACGGCGGCGGAAAAGACCCCCCAGGTCGCAGCCGGCGCGACCCCGTGGACGGATCTCGGTCTACGTATCTCGTTCGTGCTGCTCGCGGCCGGTGCGGGTGCCTTCGGAGCCCCCTGGCCCCTCGCGACGCCGCTGGTCGCTGTCGCGGGGCTGGTCACGGTCGAGCGGTGGGTGCGGCGCCGTCGGCGGGGCTGGCTGGATGCCGTCGCGGTCGGCGGGGGCAGCGTCCTCGTGGTCATCATCCTCGTCGGGTTCCTCCTCAACCTCCTGCCCGGTGGACTTACCCGCCGGTCCTGGGCCGGGGCGCTCGCCCTGGTCGGGATCGTCGTGTTGCTCCGCTGCCGGGCTGAGGCTCCGCGGGAAACCCCGGCCCTGATCTCGTCCCGGCGGCCCCGGCCGGTCAACGCGTTGCTGTACGTCCTCACCGGAGGTCTCGTGGTGTTCGCCCTCGTGGTGTCCGTGCTCTCCACGGGATCGGACCGGACGCCGGACTTCCACCTGGCCGTCCAACAGCAGCAGATCTCGGCCACATCGCCCTGGGTCCCGGTCGTCGTATCGTCGTCCGCCGGGTACGGGCCCCTCCAGCTGCTCCTCGATGAGGGACATGGGCCCCATGTCTGGGGCGAACTGTTCGAGGTGACGGCGGACCGGCCCCGCACGGTGGTCGTGCCGGTGCCGGTCGGGGCGCGGGTCACCGTGTCGTTGACCGAGGCGGGGGATCCGACCCCGCTACGTCGGGTGACCATTGACCGGTCGGATCCGCTCGCTTCCGGCGGTGCCCGTGCCGATGCGCCATGAGCGCTCCCAGCGTCCCCGGGTGGCTCCCCCCTGCGGCGACCGGGCGCCGTCGAGCCGGTGCCCCGCAGCCTTCGCACCGGAAACCGGTACGGAGCCGATGGCTGATCTGGGCACTGGCCGTGGGCCTGCTGGCGAGCACCGTTGTGGTGGGGGCGGTGCGGTGGGTCGCGGTACCGGATGAGGAGTCGTTCGTCGTCCGCTCGGGTCAGGAGTTCGTCCTGGGCGGGGAACCCTTCCGGTTCGTCGGTTTCAACCTGTACGACGCGGCGGCCACTTCTGGCTATTCCTGCCGCCCGGCCACGATGATGTCCGACGCCCAACTGGTGCAGGCCCTGTCCTGGGCCAAGGAGGAGGCGGGTGCCTCGGTCATCCGGTTCTGGGCCTACCAGTCCTACACCCGCTCGGCGACGGACTTCTCCGGTGTGGACCGGGTCGTGGCCGCGGCGCGGGAGAACGGTCTGAAGGTGCTGCCGGTACTGGACGACGGGCCCGGAGATTGTTCCGGGGTCCCCGGACGGTTCCCGAAAGCCGACCTGGACGGGGGAAAATGGTACGAGACGGGGTACCGGCAGGTCCGGCCACCGGCCACGCTGTCCTACCGGGACTATGTGGCGGAGATCGTCGCGCATTACCGGGACGATCCCACCATTCTCGGGTGGAGCATGATGAACGAAGCCGAAACCTGGGAGCGTGACGCGCAGGGACGGTCGGTTGTGGTTGACTTCGCGCGCGATGTGGGTTCGGTGATCCGGGTCCACGACCCCCGCCATC
>JARRQM010000073.1:0-6711 GCA_037381765.1 Kineosporiaceae bacterium | reverse complement strand
GGGCGGTCACCGACGTCCCGGGGTCGCGGCGGCGCAGGCAGTCGGCGAGCGCCAGCAGGGGGGCCACGTGACCGGTCGTCCCCCCGCCGGCGAGCAGCACGGACAGGCTCACCGGGCACCTCCCGGACGGGTCCGGCCGGGAAGTACGGCCAGGGAACGACGTACCACCCCGGGGCGCGCCGCGAGCGCCTCGGGCGCCCCGGGTACCCGGCGGGCGAAGCCGAGCACCATGCCGAGTGCGAGCAGCGTGGTGATCAGCGCCGACCCGCCGCTGGAAACCAGCGGCAGGGGTACGCCGATGACCGGGACCACCCCGAGCACCGCTCCGATATTGATCATTGCCTGACCCAGCACCCAGACCAACACCCCTCCGGTGGCGACCTTGACGAATACGTCGTCGCTGGCGATGACGAGCCGGAACAGCCCGTACCCCAGCAACCCGAACAGGGCGAGCACGGCGAGCGTGCCCGCGAGCCCCAGTTCCTCGCCGATGATGGCGAAGATGAAATCGTTGTGTGCCTCGGGCAGCCAGGACCACTTCTCCCGGCTCTCCCCGAGCCCGACACCCCACCAGCCTCCGGTGGCGAGCGCCCACTTGCCGTGCACGGTCTGCCAGCACGTGCCGTAATAGTCGGTGCAGGCGCCGCCGGCCAGCCAATCCTCGATCCGGCCCATCCGGTTCTCGCTGGTACTCACCATGGCGGCGACGACGAGGGCCGCGCCGGTCCCGGCGAGAGCGAGCATCCGCAACGGGGCGCCGGCGACGAAGAGTAACCCGCCGACCAGGGCCATCAGGACGAGGGCGGTGCCGAGGTCGTTGCCGACCAGGACGAGCCCCAGGAGCAGCCCGGCGACCGGGACGATCGGCACGAAGACGTGCGCGGCGCTGCCGAACAGTGGCCGCTTCCGCTCCAGCACGACGGCCCCCCACACGACCAGGGCGAACTTCGCCAGCTCGGACGGCTGCAGGGTGAGCGGGCCGAGGTCGAGCCAGTTCTGGTTACCGTTCACCGAACGCCCCAACGGGGTGATCACCAGGAGCAGTCCGGTGGTCGCGGCGAACATCAGCGGCCAGGCCGTCCGGTGCCAGAAGGCCCGCGGCAGCCGGGAGGCCCCCCAGGTCAGCGGAACCGCGACGAGGGCGAACAGGGCCTGCCGGGCGAACACGGTGTAGGAGGAGCCGGTGTCCCGCAGCGAGGAGACGCTGGAACTGGACAGGACCATGACCAGGCCGATACTCGCCAGCGCCACTGTCGAGCCGAGCACCAGGTAGTACGCGGCCAGCGGCGAGTCCAGCCGGGCGGGCCAGCCCCGGCCGCGGCGCGGGCTGCGGATCCCGGGGAGTACCCGCAGCTCAGGTCGGGCGGTGACCCCGGTGCCCGATGCCACGGTTCAGCCCCCCGGGGTGCTCGGCAGCGGGGTGTCTGCCCCGGGGACCGCGGCCCGGCGGCGAACCGCCGCAGCGAAGGCGTCCCCTCGTTCGGCGACGGACCCGAACGGGGCGCCGGCGCAGGCGGTCGGGGCGAGCAGCACCGTGTCGCCGGGGCGGGCCAGGGCGGCGGCCTGCTCGACCACGGCGTCCATGACCGCGGACGACCCCGCCCCCGCCGGACCGTCCCCGGCCGCCGTCGTACCCACCCTCCCAGTGTCGGTGACCGCCACGTCGGTGACCGGGACCTGCGGGGCGTGTCGCGCCAGGGCGGCGCGGATCGGTTGCCGGTCCCGGCCGCACAGGACGACCGCGCGCAGCCGCGCGGCACTGCGCCGGACCAGTTCGTCGACCTGCACCCCGCGGGACGGCCCGCCGGCCACCCAGACGACGGATTCGAAGGCGGCCAGGGCCGCCCCGGCCGCATGCGGGTTCACCGCGGCGGAGTCATCCACCCAGCGCACCCCACCGGCCTCGGCGACGGGGGTCAGCCGGTGCGGGTACGGGACGGTGCCGCGCAGCCCGTCCCGGACCGCGGCGGGCGGCACCCCGGAGGCGCGGGCCAGGGCTGCGGCGGCGAGCGCGTCGGCGACCAGGTGGGGGGCGAGCAGGCCTCCGGTCGCGGCCCGCACGTCGTCGAGGGTGGCCAGTTCGGCGGCGGAGGTCTGGCGCTGCGGGATGAAGGCCCGGTCGGCGAGCACCTCGTCGACGAGCCCGAGCTGGGAGACGGCGGGGGCGCCGAGGGTGAACCCGACGGCCCGGCAGCCCTCGGCCACATCGGCTTCACGGAGCAACCGTTCGGTGACCGGGTCGGCGACGTTGTAGACGCAGGCCCGTTCGGTGCCGCCGTAGACGAGGCCGGTGTCCGCGGTGTAGGCCGGTGCGCGGTCCCGGTCGAGGTGCTCGGTGGCGATGTTGAGGCAGGCGCTCGCCGCGGGCCGCACCGAGGGGGCGCGGCGCAGCTGGGCGCCGGTGAGTTCGGCGACGATGACGTCGTAGGGCTGCGCGTGCAGAACGGCCGGGAGCAGGGGGCTGCCGGGGCTGCCGGCGGTGGTCGCGCGCAGGCCGGCGGCGGCGAGGATGGCGGTGAGTATCCGCGCGGTCGTGGACTTGCCGTTGCTCCCGGCGATACTCAGCCACGGGGCGGCCGCGGCGGGGCGCAGCCGCCAGGCGAGTTCCGCCTCACCCCAGACCGGGGTGCCGGTGGCGGCGGCCGCGGCCAGCACGGGTTCGTCGGGGCGCCAGCGCGGGGAGGCGATGACGAGGTCCGGGGCGTGCCCGCGGACCTCCGGGAGGATCGCCGTACTGTCCGTGCCGAGCCGCACGGTGGCGCCGAGGTCGGTCAGCGTCGCGGCGCGTTCCCGTTGCACGGCCCCGGCCCGTTCGTCGACGACGACGACCTGGGCGTCGCGCTCGGCCAGCGCGGTGGCGGCGGCGAACCCGGAAACCCCGATCCCGGCGACGACGACCCGGCGCCCGGCGAGCGGTGCGGGTCCGGTCACGTGCCGACCACCCACTCGGCGTAGAAGACGCCGAGGCCGAGGCCGACGAACAGGCCGGCGATGATCCAGAACCGGATGACGATGGTGACCTCGCCCCAGCCCGCGAGTTCGAAATGGTGCTGCAGCGGGGCCATCCGGAACACCCGTTTGCCGGTCATCTTGAAGAACCCGACCTGGATCACCACGGACAGGCTGATCAGCACGAACAGGCCGCCGAGCAGGACCAGCAGGAGTTCGGTCCGGGTGGTGATGGCCAGCCCGGCGAGCGCGCCGCCGAGGGCGAGGGACCCGGTGTCCCCCATGAAGATCTTCGCCGGGGAGGCGTTCCACCACAGGAAGCCGAAGGCGGCGCCCATCACGCAGGCGGCGACGACGGCGAGGTCACGGGGGTCACGCACCTCGTAGCACTGCGGTCCGGGTTTGGTCACGCAGGAGTTGTTCGACTGCCAGATGCCGATGAGCACGTAGGAGGCGGACACCATCACCGTCGCCCCGGTGGCGAGACCGTCCAGGCCGTCGGTGAGGTTCACCCCGTTACTCTCCGCGGTGATCATGAACATCGCCCAGATGAGGAAGAGCACGGTGCCGACGGCGACACCGGCGAAACCGAGGTCGATGGGGGTGTCCCGGATCGCGGAGATCCGCAGTGAGGCGGGGGCGAGGTTGTGCCGGTCGTGGAACTGCAGGGCGAGGATGGCGAAGGTGAGCGAAACGAAGGTCTGTCCGGCGAGTTTCGCCCCGGCCCGCAGCCCGAGGCTGCGCTGCTTGGAGATCTTGATGTAGTCGTCGAGGAAGCCGACCAGGCCGAGCCCGGTCATCAGGTAGAGCACGAGGAGCCCGGACACCGACGGCGGGCGCAGGTCGACGAACGGCGGGCGCAGGGTGAGTACGTGCGCGGTGAAGTAGGCGAAGACGGCCGCACCGATGATCACGGTGCCGCCCATCGTGGGGGTGCCCCGCTTCGTGTGGTGCGAGGTCGGCCCGTCGTCCCGGATGAACTGACCGTACCCGCGCCGGACCAGGAAACGGATGTACAGCGGGGTGCCGAACAGGGCAGCGAGCAGGGAGACTGCGGCCGCGACGACGACGGTGATCACGGAGTGACCTCCTCGGACGGGTTCGGGGAGGAGCTGCCGCCGGCCTGCGGGCCGAGGGCGTCGAGCATCAGCTGGGCGGCGAGCCGGTCGAGGCCGACCGCGCGGGAGGCCTTGACGAGGACGACGTCACCGGCGGCGAGTTCGGCGCGGAGCAGGTCGAGGGCCGCGGGCAGGTCGGCCACCGGGGAGGCCTCCCCGGGGGGCGGGCCACCGGGGGGCGGGCCGCTGGCAGCGGCGTACCCGTCGACGAAGGGGGCGGCCTCCTCCCCCACGGCGATCAGCCGGGCCACGCCGAGGTCCCGGGCCAGCGCCCCGATCCGGGCGTGCTGGTCGGGCCCGTCCTCGCCGAGTTCGAGCATCTGTCCGAGTACCGCCCAGCGGCGCCGGCCGGGGCCGCCGACGGCGGTGAGCGCGTGCAGGGCGGCCCGCACCGAGTCGGGGTTGGCGTTGTAGGCGTCGTTGACGACGACGATGCCGTCGGGGCGGGTGTGCACTTCCATCCGCCAGCGGCTGGCCGGGCCCGCCGCGGCCAGCCCGGCGGCGATGCCGTCGAGGTCGAGACCGGCCTCGACGGCGACGGCGGCGGCGGCGAGGGCGTTCCCGACCTGGTGTGCGCCGTGCACGCCGAGCCGCACGTCAACCTCACCGACCGGGGTGTGCAGCCGGAAACTCGCCCGGGCGGCCTCGTCCAGCCGCACCCCGGTGGCCCGCACGTCGGCGTCGGCGGAGGCGCCGACACCGACGATCCGGGCCCGGGTGCGTGCGGCCATCGCGCGGACCCGGGGGTCGTCGACGTTGAGTACGGCGACCCCGTCGGCGGGCAGCGCCTCGACGAGTTCGCCCTTGGCCGCGGCCGTGGCCTCGGGGCCGCCGAACACCCCGGCGTGCGCGGCACCGACGTTGAGGACGACGCCGATCCGGGGGGCGGCGATACCGCACAGGTAGGCGATGTGTCCCGGACCCCGGGAACCCATCTCGGCGACGGCGAACCGGGTGCCGGCGTCCACCCGGAGCAGGGTGAGCGGCAGGCCGAGTTCGTTGTTGAACGACCCTTCGGGGGCGATCGTCGGCCCGACCCGGGCGAGCAGGGCGGCGATGAGGTCTTTCGTCGTCGTCTTCCCGGAGGAGCCGGTGACCCCGATCACGGTGAGGCCACCGGCGCACCGGTCGACGACGCCGCGGGCGAGCCTGCCGAGGGCGGTCAGCGGGTCGTCGACGACGACGGCGGGGGCCCCGACCGGGCGGGCGGTGAGCGCGGCGACGGCTCCGGCGGTGACCGTGGCAGCGGCGTAGTCGTGGCCGTCGACGCGTTCCCCGGGCAGGGCCGCGAACAGGGCCCCGGGGACGACCTGGCGGGAGTCGGCGACGACCGGCCCGGTGACCACGGCTTCGGGGTCGGCCCCGTCCGTGGGAGTGCCGCCGGTGAGCGCAGACACCTCCGCCAGGTTGAGCGGGATCACTGGACGCCGTCCTTCCTCGGGGTGGGGTGCGGGCCACCGCGCCCCGCCACGGTACGGGCCCCCGCGGTGACCGTCTCGGCGGGGTGTCCGGGGTCGGGGGGTGACCCCGCGGTCTCGTTCAGCGCCCCGGCGAGTGCGGTCCGGTCGTCGAAGGGGTGCACGGTTCCGGAGATCTCCTGGCCCTGCTCATGTCCCTTGCCGGCGATCAGCAGCACCCCGCCGCCCCAGGCCCGGCGGACCCCCTCGCGGATCGCGCCGGCCCGGTCGTCGGCCTCGACGACGGTGGCGCCGGTCCGGGCCGCGGCCGCACGCGCACCGGCGAGGACGGCGCTGCGGATCGCGGCGGGATCCTCCGAGCGCGGGTTGTCGTCCGTGACGATGACGGTGTCGGCGGCCTCCGCGGCGGCGGCACCCATCAGGGGACGTTTCTCCCGGTCGCGGTCACCTCCGGCACCGAGCACGACGACGACGGGGGTGCCGGTGCCGCGCAGTGCGGCGACCGCCTTGGCCACCGCGTCCGGGGAGTGCGCGTAGTCGACGACGGCAAGCGGCTGGCCGGGAACGCCGGGGCCGGGGACCCGTTCCATCCGGCCGGGGACCGGCCCGGCTGCGGCGATCGCGGCAGCGGCGTCGGTGGCCGGGCGGCCCGCGGCGACGAGCATGGCGAGGGCGAGCACGGCGTTGGCGACGTTGAAGTCCCCGGGCAGCGGGCAGTGCAGGCGCAGCGGGCCGGTGGGGCCGTCGAGGTCGACGACCGGGGTGCCGGCCTCGGCGCGGGTGCCGGTGACGGTCCAGTCCGCGGACCGGCCGGGGCGCGCGGGTCCGTCGGGTTCCGGCCGGGTGGACACGGTCGTCACCGGGACCCGGGCTTCGGCGGCGAGCCGCTGACCCCACCTGTCGTCGATGCAGACCACGGCGCGGCGGCAATGTTCTGGGGTGAGCAGCTGTGCCTTGGCCGCGTAGTACTCGGCCATGTCACCGTGATAGTCGAGGTGGTCCTGGCTGAGGTTGGTGAACCCGGCGACGTCGAAGACGAGCCCGTCGACACGGTGCTGGTGCAGGGCGTGGCTGGATACTTCCATGGCGCAGGCGCCGACCCCGTGCTCGCCCATCACGGCGAGCAGGGCGTGCAGGTCGGGGGCTTCCGGGGTGGTGCCGGTGCTGAGTACCCGCTCGTCGCCGACCCGGATTTCGATGGTGCCGATCAGCCCAGTGGGGGCGCC
>JARRQM010000072.1:0-6795 GCA_037381765.1 Kineosporiaceae bacterium | reverse complement strand
CGCGGCTCCTGCCCGCCGGGACGCCGGACGGGCGGGCGGGGCGGGAGCCGATGCGGCCGGGGTCATGGCGGCGGGGGCCACCGGAACCTCCGGAAGTGGACGGGTATCCGCCGGTGCGGCCGGTTCCCCGGTCCCCGCAGGTCCCTCGAAGGCGAACCGCTCGGGCACGTAGGGTTCCGCTGCCCGGCGTGCCCTCGGTCGCTGTTCGCCGCCGTTGTCCACTCGACCTCCCGGGGTGACCGCATCCGGCACGGTGCGGGGCCTGAAGCGCCGACTCTGCGGCACCGTCGTCTCTGTCGGCCCCGGGCGGGCCCCCCTTGAGCCATCCGGCGGCCGGGGACAGGCCGGCCGGGCCGGGATGACCGGCGAGCCGGGACGGTGTGCGGTACCGGTGCGCGGCGCCGGTGTGCGGTACCGGTGTGCGGTGCCGGTGCGCGGTACCGGGCGGAATCCGGATCAGGCGACGACCCGGAGGATCTCTTCGATCGAGGTGACCCCGTTGCGTACCTTGATCATTCCGTCCTCACGCAGGCTGTGCATCCCGTCCCGGCGAGCCACCTGGGCAATGTCGCTGGCCGGGGAGCGGGCCACGGTGAGCCGTTCGACCTCCTCGGTCACCTGCATCACCTCGTGCAGGGCCAGCCGCCCCTTGTACCCGGTCTTCGCGCAGGCCGAGCAGCCGTTCGCGCGGTGCAGGGTGGGGAGTTCCTCCCCGGGCACCCACGGGTAGCCCGCGGCGAGCAGTTCCTCCGGCTCCGGCTGATAGGGCTCCTTGCACTTGGGGCACAACCGCCGGGCGAGCCGTTGGGCGAGCACGCTGTCCAGGGCGGAACCGACGAGGAAAGGTTCGATCCCCATCTCGGTGAGCCGGGTGATCGCCGACGGGGCGTCGTTGGTGTGCAGGGTGGACAACACGAGGTGCCCGGTCAGCGAGGCTTCGACGGCGATCTGCGCGGTCTCGTGGTCACGGATCTCCCCGATCAGCACGACGTCGGGGTCCGAACGCAGGATGGAGCGCAGGGCCGCGGCGAAGGTCAGCCCGGCCTTGGCGTTGACCTGGACCTGGTTGATCCCGGGCAGCCGGTACTCCACCGGGTCCTCGACGGTGATCACGTTGATCTCCGGCCGGGCAACGATGTTCAAGGTCGCGTACAGGGTCGTCGACTTCCCTGATCCGGTCGGCCCGGTGACCAGGATCATCCCGTACGGCTTGGCGAAACTCGCCGAGTAGCGCTCGTAGTTGCTCGCCTCGAACCCGAGGTCGGTCAGCGCGAGCCGGGCGGTGGAATTGTCGAGCACCCGCAGGACGACCTACTCGCCCCACACCGTGGGCAGGGTGGCGACCCGCAGGTCGATCTTCTTCCCCTGGGCCGTGACCGACATCCGGCCGTCCTGCGGGATCCGGCGCTCGGCGATGTCGATATCCGACATGATCTTCAGTCGGGAGATCACCCCGGACTGGATGGACCGCGGGGACCGCATCACCTCGTGCAGCACGCCGTCGATCCGGTACCGGACCCGCAGGTCCTCCTCCCCCGGCTCGATGTGGATATCCGAGGCCCGGTCCGCGATGGCCTGGGTGACCAGGAGGTTGACGTACTTGACGATCGGGGCCTCGTCGACGACCTCCTTGAGCCGGGCGAGGCTCTCCTCTTCCTCGTCGGGGGCGGACATCGCGTTGCCGAGGTCGTCGAGGTCACCATCGGGGCGGCAGAACCGGTCGATGGCGGCGAGCAGGTCGTCCCGGGTGGCGACGACCGGGCGGGGTTCGCGGCCGGTGAGCGAGCGCACGTCGTCGACGGCGAACACGTTCGCCGGGTCGGCCATCGCGAGCAGCAGCTTGCCGTCCTCGTACCCGATGGGCAGCACCGTGTGTCGCCGGCACACCGCAGGGGAGACCTGCGCCACCGCCGACCCGTCCACGCTGAACTCGGTGAGGTCGACGAAAGGCATGCTGATCTGGTGCGCCAGGGCCTGGACCAGTTGGGCCTCGGAGAGCACGCCGTGCTCGACGAGGATCCGCCCGAGGCTCCGCCCACCGCGCTGGTGCTCATCGTAGGCGGCGGCCAGCTGCGCCTCGTCGACGAGGCCGTCCTCGAGCAGGACCTCGGCAAGCTGCTTGACCACCCGGCCTCCCCGCGGCGCTGCCCCGTTGCGGCACGGGACGGCTCGCGGTCGCTATCGGGGCCGCAATCCCCGGCCTTGACCCCTGCCCGGCCGCGGTCACCCGCTCGGCGCCGCCCCCGTTCCCGGCACCGTGTCTCCCCCACCGTCGGGCTTCCCGGTCCGGACGCCGACGTCCGCGACCCCGGCGACGATCGGCGCAGTGGTCCGGCCGGTCCCGACCCGACGCCAGGCGTCGGCGTCGACCAGACCGGGGGGAACGAGCCGGAACCCGTCGAACCAGGCGGCCACCTGCGCACGGCTCCGCAGGACGAACGGGACGGCCGCCCCGGCGTTGACGGCCGCTGCCGCACGGGTCGCCGCCCCCACCGGACCGCCGTCGTCGACCACGTGGGAGACCACCAGGGCACTGCCCGGAGCCAACGCGTCGGCGAAGGCACCCACGATCCCGGCCGGGTCCTGCTCCTCGCCGACGAAATGCAGGACCGCCGCCATGATCACGGCAATCGGCCGGGTGAAGTCCAGCCGGGCCCGCACCTGCGGATGAGCCAGGATCGCCTCCGGTTCCCGGAGATCGCCGTCAACGGCGACGGTGCGCGCACTGTCGGCCAGCAGGGCCCGGGCATATGCCAGCACGTTCGGGTCATTGTCGACGTACACGCACCTGACCTCGGGGTTGACCCGCCCGGCGACCTGATGCACGTTGTCCCCGGCCGGCAGCCCGCAGCCCACGTCCAGGAACTGTGCGACCCCCTGCTCGGCGAGAGACCGGACCGCCCGGCGCAGGAACGCCCGGTTGGCACGCGCCCCCGAGACCACCAGCGGCTGGGCTTCGGCGATCCGGGAGGCGAGCAGCCGGTCCGCGGCGACATGGTCCTTACCGCCCAAAAGATAGTCATACACCCGGGCGATATTCGGCTGTCCCGGAGCCGATCCGCCCCCGGACACATCCCCGGACCCCCGCACCCCACCACCCGCACGCATCGGTCGGTCTCCTGTCATCACGTCGACGACGCCCGCTCTGCCGGTGACGGGCAGGGGCCGGTACCGTCCGCACCGCTGGCTCACCCCGACCGAGATCACTCGGATTCCGACGCTCGGCTCAGCACATGGATGAGCGTCCTCCCCGAGTCACCCGTCAGGTAGGGAAGTTCGCCGGGAAGAACCGGGAAGATCCAGGAACGATCAGGCCGGACGGTATGATGAAGCGATGCCGGGCACGCCGAACTCCCGACTTCGGGCAGCTCGCGAGGCCACACCCTCACGCCGGTATCCCGGCACCACGATGGGGCGGGACGAGCTGGCAGCCGAAGTTGTCGCCTGGGTTGCCGCCCGTGAGCCGTTCCGCGGTCCGCACCCCTTCGACGCCAATCATCTGGGAAAACTCGAACGAGGTACGGTACGCAGACCAGGCGCACTCATCCGGGCAGCGCTGTGCGCCGCGTTGGGGACGGATGAGGCCGGGTTGGGGTTCTCTCCCCCTCCGGAAAGTGAACGTCTGGCGAGAACCCTTTCGGATCAGGTCGCCACCGATGTGACTGCACTGTCGGCCACTGCCGATGTCCTTGCGCGTGTACGACGGCTGGAAGACGTCACCGGCCCGGGCGACGTTCTTCCGATTGTCCATGCACAACGTGGGGTAGCCACTCGGCTCGCGCAGAACGCCCGCGCGGATGTGCGACCCGCCGCAGTAGGCCTGATCAGCGAACTCGAACAGTATCTCGGTTGGCTGCATATGGCCCCCACGGTCGAACGCTGGAAAGAATCCCGGCAGCATCTCGATAGGGCAGTGGCCTCGGCGCTGGAATCCCACGACTACATGCGCCTGTCTACCGCACTGTCTTTCGCCGCCGATCGCTATTTGCGAATCGGTGCACCTGATGCGGCGGCCGCACTGAACGACGCGGCTTCCCGAGATCAGCGCGTGCACGTGGCACAGCGCACATTCAATGCTTTTCAGAAGGCACACATTCTTGTCAATAGCGGTTCCGGAAGAGATGTGGCCCGCGCCCTCATCGAAGCCGACAACCTGACCGAACAACTACCCCCGGTCGAGGAGCTGCCGCCTTCCGGCTACTGGTACACACCATGGTTCTTCCATGGCGAACGCGCTTTCGTTCTTGATTCGTTGGGCGACCACAGGGAAGCCTCACGTCTGGCCGGTGAGGCGCTGACCGCCCTGCCCGAGGAGTGGGTCAACGGCGAGTGGACGCAGCGACGGAACAATCTGGAAAAACTGGTCGAGAGGACACACCGCTAACCGCCCGTAAAGCGTCGACCGAAACGGAAAGCACGCTCTACGACCTTTCTCTGCAACTGTCCCGTGATTCTGACGCCGCACCCCACTCGCCCCCTACGGCCCGAGCGGCCAGATCACCCACCCGACCCCCGGGTAGAGGGTGACGTCACGGTTTCCGAGCGCCGGGCCAGTTCGGCCTCCCCTGCGGCCCGCATCGCCGCGAGTGGCCCGGGCTGCCCGGTCATCAGCTGTACCTGCGCGACCGCCTGGTGCACGAGCATGGCGAACCCGCCGACGACCACCCCACCCGCGGCGGCCCAGCGCCGGGCCAGGGCGGTCGGCCACGGCGCGTACACGACGTCGAGAAGGACGGCCGGACCGTCGGGACCGGGCCGGCACAGGGCCGTGGTCACCGCCTCGGCGAGCGTGTCCGCCGCGGCCGGGGGCAGGGTGCTCACGACGACCCGGGGCCCGGCGGCTCCGGCAGTACCCGCGGTCCCGGCGGTCCCGGCAGTTCCGGTGAGGTCGTATGCCCCGGCGAGGTCGGCCTCACCGAACCCGAGGATCCGCGGGGCCGCCCCGAGCCGCCCGGCCGCGGC
This sequence comes from Kineosporiaceae bacterium, assembly GCA_037381765.1. Classification (GTDB taxonomy): domain Bacteria; phylum Actinomycetota; class Actinomycetes; order Actinomycetales; family Kineosporiaceae; genus JARRQM01. The sequence continues at coordinate 1,833 of JARRQM010000072.1, read as the reverse complement.
CCGCAGCTCTGCCGTCGTCGCGATGCGGCGGGCGTGCACCGTGGGGGTCGCGCAGCCGAGCCGGTGCAGGGCGGCGAGCGCGGAGGTGGCCGTCGCACCCCCGCCGAGGATCGCGGCCCCGGGCACCTGCCCGGCGACGACCCCGGCCTCGGCGAGGGCGGCGACGATCCCGGCGACGTCGGTGTTGTCCCCGATCGTCCCGTGCGGCCCGAAAGTCACCGTGTTCACCGCACCGACCGCGGCGGCGAGGGCGCTCTCGGCGGGCAGCAGCGGGCGGACGGCCCGTTTCAACGGCATGGTCAAGGACAGCCCGGCCCAGCGCACCGCCCCGGCCTCGTTGTCGGCGTGCACCCGGTCGAGGAAGGCGGGCAGTTCCGCCTCGTCGACGTCGATCGCCCGGTAGGTCCAGGAGGGCAGGCCGAGCGCGGCGTACGCGGCCCGGTGCAGCACCGGGGACAGGGAGTGGGCGACGGGATGGCCGAGGACGGCGGCCCGCACCGGCAGGTCCGGCCCGGCCCCGGCCCCGGCGGCAGCCCCGGCCGTAGCCCCGGTCGCGGCGCCGCCCCCGGTCACTGCCCGGGGTGCGCGGCCTGCCACTTGTCGTACTTCGCCTTGAGCACGGCGAACTCCTCGTAGGTGACGGCGAACTCGGTGAGGCCGGTATCCGGATCAGTGGTGACGAAGTACAGCCACGGCCCGTCGGCGGGGTTGATCACGGCGGTGATCGCAGCCGCACCCGGGGAACAGATCGGCCCCGGCGGCAGCCCCTTGTTCCGGTAGGTGTTGTACGGGGAGTCGACCGTAAGGTCCTTGTTCGAGGTGAACAGGGTGAACTTGCCGGTGGCGTAGTGGATCGTGGTGTCCAGTTGCAGGGCCATCCCCTGGCTCAGCCGGTTGCTCAGCACCCGGGCGATCTTCGGCATGTCCTCGTTCCGCCCGGCCTCGGCCTGGACGAGGCTGGCCTCGGTGAGGATCGCGTGCTGGTTCTCCTCCGGCACCGAAAGGGCGGCGAGCTGGCTGCGGGCGTGGTCGATCATCGAGGTGAGCATCTGCGCGGCGGTATCCGCCGGCTGGAAGGAGTAGGTGGCCGGGAACAGGTACCCCTCGGCCTTCCCCTTGGCCGCCGCCGGGAGCCCCACGGCGGACGGATCCGCCAGGGCCTTCTCGAAGTCGGCGCGTTCCCAGTCGGTCTGCTTGGCGAGGGCGTCGAGGATCTGGTCGGACCGGAAGCCCTCGGGAATGACGACCTTGACGGTCAGTTTGGAGGCCGGGTCCAGCAGCATGGCCAGGGCGGCAGCCGCCGACATGTGCTGGCGCAACCGGTAGGACCCCGGCTGGATGGCCTGGCTGCGGGTGTCCTTCCCGGCGGCATCGGTGAAAGCCTTGGAGGTTTTCACCACGCCTTTCTCGGCGAGCAGCCGCCCGATCGCCGCCCCGGAGGACCCCTCCGGAATCTGCACCGTGACCGAACCGGTGCCCTCCCCGTCCCAGTCCTTCGGCGCGGTGAGCGAGGCGATGATCGGGCTCAGGCCGAGCCAGGCCCCGCCGACCGCCCCGCCGACCACGGCGACACTGACGAGAAGAATGATCCAGGTTCGCCTTCGTCGGCGTTTCCGGCGCCGTTCCGCGTCCCGGCGGCTCCGACGCTGGGAACGGCGGCCGGCGGAGCGGACGACCTCGTCGAGGGACATCTCACTCAACCCGGACCGCCCCTTTACCCGTCCTCGCCGAGAACCGGACCGTCCGGTTCTCCGTCACCGCCCGGTTCCGGCACGACGACGGTTCCCGCCGGCCGTCCCGAAGCTGAAACTTCTAGCGTGGCTGGTCTCTCAT
>JARRQM010000071.1:0-6856 GCA_037381765.1 Kineosporiaceae bacterium | reverse complement strand
GCCGGTGCGTCGCGGACGTCCGGTCGTCGTGCCGAACTCTCCGCCGCGTTCCCGCAGCCACTGGCCGGACCCGTCGTTCAGTTCGGTGGGGAACGGGCCCTCACCGACCCGGGTCACGTAGGCCTTGGCGATGCCGGCGACCCGGTCGATGCGGTTCGGCGGCACCCCGGCCCCGGTGCAGGCGCCACCAGCGGTCGCGTTGGAGGACGTGACGAACGGGTAGGTGCCGTGGTCGACGTCGAGAAGGGTGGCCTGCCCGCCCTCGAACAGGACGGTCCGCCCCGCGTCGAGAGCCCGGCCGAGTTCCAGGGAGGTATCCCGCACCATGGGGCGCAGCCGCTCCGCGTAGGACATCAGCTCGGTGACGACCTCGTCGACGGTGATCGCCCGCCGGTTGTACACCTTGACCAGCAGGTGGTTCTTCTGTTCGAGGGCCCCGGCGACCTTCTGGGCGAGGATGTGCTCGTCGAACAGGTCCTGCACGCGCAGGCCGACCCGGTTCATCTTGTCCGCGTAGGTGGGTCCGATCCCCCGGCCGGTGGTGCCGAGTTTCCGGCTGCCGAGGAACCGCTCGATGACCTTGTCGAGGACCCGGTTGTACGGGGGGATCAGATGGGCGTCGGCGGAGACGATGAGCCGTGACGTGTCCACCCCGCGCGCGTTCAACGCCTCGATCTCGGTGAACAGTACGGACAGGTCGACGACGACGCCGTTGCCGATGACCGGGGTACATCCGGGGGTGAGGATGCCCGACGGGAGCAGGTGCAGGGCGTACCGCTCCCCCTCGATCACCACGGTGTGCCCGGCGTTGTTCCCACCGTTGAACTTCACCACGTAGTCGACGCGGTTGCTCAAGGTGTCGGTGGCCTTGCCCTTGCCCTCGTCGCCCCATTGGGCTCCGACGATGACGATCGACGGCATCGCGTGCGCCTCTCCGGTCAGCGACAGGTGCCGCGGCGGCGGCCCCCGGGGAGGGTATCCCAGTGGTGCGGGAAGCGGACCGACCCCGGTGCCCGCGGACGTCCGTGCCGCCGGCCCCGTTCAGCGTTCACCCCGGGTTTCCCCGCTTTCCCGCCCGGTGGGCACACGCACCGCCCCGGGACGGAGCGGTCGCGCGTGCCCACCGGCAAGCAGGTGCTGTGACGGCCCGCCGCTCAGCGCAGGCGGGTACCCGCGGAACGCAGGTTCTGGCAGGCCTCGACGACCCGGTCGGCGACCCCGGCCTCACCGAGCTTGCCCCAGGCGCGCGGGTCGTACAGCTTCTTGTTGCCGACCTCGCCGTCGACCTTGAGCACGCCGTCGTAGTTGCGGAACATGAAGTCGGCGACCGGCCGGGAGAACGCGTACTGCGTGTCGGTGTCGACATTCATCTTGATCACGCCGTAGTCGACGGCGTCGGAGATCTCCTGCGGCAGCGACCCGGACCCGCCGTGGAACACCAGGTCGAACGGCTTGGTCTTGCCGTACTTGGCGCCGACCGCGTCCTGGATCTCCTTGAGCACCTCCGGGCGCAGCTTCACGTTGCCCGGCTTGTACACGCCGTGCACGTTTCCGAAGGTGAGGGCGGCCATGTAGCGGCCCTTCTCGCCCACGCCGAGCGCCTCCGCGGTGGCCAGGCCGTCCTCGACGCTCGTGTACAGCTTGTCGTTGATGGCGTTCTCGACGCCGTCTTCCTCGCCGCCGACGACACCGATCTCCACCTCAAGGATGAGTTTCGCCGCGACCGACCTGGCCAGCAGGTCCTCGGCGATCCGCAGGTTCTCGGCCAGCGGCACCGCGGAACCGTCCCACATGTGCGACTGGAACAGCGGCTCCTCGCCACGGGCGACCCGCTCGGCGCTGATCGCCATGAGCGGGCGGACGAAGGTGTCGAGTTTCTCCTTCGGGCAGTGGTCGGTGTGCAACGCGATGTTCACGTCGTACTTCTTCGCGACCTCACGGGCGTACAGGGCCAGCGCGACCGAACCGGTGACCATGTCCTTCACCGTGGAGCCGGACAGGTACTCCGCGCCGCCGGTGGACACCTGGATGATCCCGTCGCTCTCGGCCTCGGCGAACCCGCGGATGGCCCCGATCAGCGTCTGGGAGGAGGTGATGTTGATCGCCGGGTACGCGAAGGAGCCCGCCTTCGCCCGGTCGAGCATCTCGGTGTAGACCTCAGGGGTTGCGATCGGCATGACTGACTCCTGTGCTTGTCTGTGCTCGTCGGTACCGTCGACCTCGATCCTTTCACGCCGGGAGGGTCCGGCCCGGGCTTGACCCCGTCCGGCCCCGGGCGTGCCGCGCACCTCGCCGACCCCGACCGCCGTCGGCCACCGCTGTCAGCCCTCGACCACCGCCGGCCGACCACGACCGCCACCGGCTGGCCACGGCCGCCGTGGCCGCCGCGGTCGATCACGGCCGCCGCGATCAGCCGCCGACGCCGATCAGCGCGCCGACGGCGAAAGTGACCCCGGCGGCGAGTACCCCGACCCCGGTCTGACGCAGTCCGGAACGCACCGCCGACCGCCCGTTGAGGAGGCCGAGCCCGGCCCCGACGACGAACATCCCGACGACGGCGAGGACCACGGCGGTGCTCAGCGCGGCAGTACCGCCGCCGAACAGGTAGGGAATGACCACGAGCACGGCGCCGACCGCGAACGAGGCCATACTCGCCCCCGCGGCCTTCCACGGGGAGCCGAGTTCGTCCGGGTCGAGTCCGAGTTCCTCCCGGACCAGGGTGTCCAACGCCACTTCCCGGTCGGCCATGATCCGCTCGGCGATCTCGTGGGCCTGCTCCGGGGCAAGGCCCTTGGCCCGGTAGAGCAGGACGAGTTCCTCCAGCTCCTCCTGGGGGCGTTCCTCCAGCTCGGTCGCCTCCAGGGCGATCTCTCGCTCGAACATTTCGCGTTGCCCGGCCATGGACACGTACTCCCCGGCAGCCATCGAGAACGCCCCGGCGAGCAGACCGGCGACCCCGGCGAGCAGCACCGCGTGCCGCCCCGCCCCCGACCCGGCGAACCCCATGACGAGCGCGGTATTCGAGACCAGCCCGTCGCTGATCCCGAAGACGGCCGCGCGCAAGGTGCCGGAACGGTCCCCGCGGTGCCAGGTCTCCCGGGTGCCGATGGCCAGCTGCGCGGAGCCCCCCTCGGGCAGGGCGATCCCCCCGCCTGTGGTGCCGACCCGCAATGCGGCCAGGGCCCGGGCATGCCCGCGTTCATCGGAGGCCATCCCGGGTGCGGCGTCCGGGTCCGCGTCGTACATCCCGGCGTCGGCGCGTTCGGCGCGTTCGATCAGCCCGAGTACCGCGGACGAGGACAGCCAGCGGGCGGCGCCGCCGAGCATCCGGGTGCGCCAGCCGGGGGCGGACGCCTCAGGGACGTCCTGGCCGGCGTCGCGCAGCCGTTGCTCCCAGTGCGCAGCGTGGCGGCGTTCCACGTCCGCCAGTTCCCGCAGGATGTCGGCGCGTTCCCCGGATTCGGCGGCGGCGACCCGCTCGTACAGTTCGGCCGCCTCGCGCTCGGATGCGAGCAGCTCCCGCCAGCGGCGCACCGCAGCCGCATCAGGTTTGCTTCCGGGCTGGGGTGCGGCGCCCGGGATGCGGGCCGGGTCCGGAGCCGGGGCCGACCCGGAGGCCGAGCCTGGGGCCGGGTCCGGCGCCGCCGGGTCCGGACCGTCGCCGGTGGGTTTCTCCGGTGTGTTCACGGCGTCTCCTCAGTGATCTGCCCCGCCCAGCGGGGCGACGGTGCTCGCGGCCAGCAGCAGCTGGACCACTTGGTGCAGGGTGCGTTCCGGGGCGTAGCGCTCCGGGTCGAGGGTCGAGTGCAGGACGAAGCCGTCCCCGGCCGCGACCACGAGGGCGGCCATCACGTCGGGTTCCACCCAGGCGGCGAGGAAGCCTGCGTCGCGCAGCTCGCGCAGTCGCTCGGCGAGATCGTCGCGCAGCTCGTCGAGCAAAGTGCGGTTCTCGCTGCGGAGAGTCTCGCTCCGGGCTGCCGCGGCGAGGGCTTCGATGTAGGCCGGAAAGTGCTGCCGCGCCGCGCCGAGGGCCACCTGCAACGCCTCCACAGCGCCGAGCAGGTGCCCGAGAGGGTCGTCGGCGACCCCGGTGAGGGCGGTACGGGCAGGTTCGGTCCAGACCCGTACCGCGTGGACGAGGGCCTTGCCGATGAGCGTGTCCTTGGATCCGAAGTGGTACGTGATCGCTTGCAGGTTCACCCCGGCTGCGGCGGCGATTCCCCGCGAGGTGGTGCGGGCCACCCCCTGTGCGGCCAGAACGTCGAGGGTCGCGTCGAGCAACCGGGTGCGGGTCGCCTCTTGACGGTCATTCATACGTTTGTATGATTCCAGGATGAGAGGAGGGCCGGAAGGGGCCGGCCCCACCGGTGGACGGATACCGACGCCCGACCGGGGACCGGGCCGGACGCATCACCGACCCCCTGGCCAGACGCGCAAGGAGGAACGGGAAGCGAGACGGGAACAGAGACGGGAACACGAACGGGCGCGCGAACAGGCACGGGAACGAATACGCGGACAGTCGAGGCGGAAGGAAGCCGAACATGAGCCAGACAGACCTGGTGACGGGGGCATTCGGGTACTCAGGAACCTACCTCAGCACGCACCTGCTGGCCGCGGGACATTCGGTGCGTACCCTGACCAACCACCCCCGCCCCGACCCCCGGATCACCGCCCACCCCTACACCTTCACCGACCACGACGCCCTCGTGCGGGCCTTCGACGGGGTGACGACCTTCTACAACACCTACTGGGCGCGGTACTCCCCCGGAGGTACGGACCATCCGAGCGCCGAACGGAACAGCGCCGCCCTGATCCGCGCCGCCAAGGACGCCGGAGTGCAACGGATCGTGCACATCAGCATCACCAATCCGGACCCGAACTCGTTCTACGCGTACTACCGGGGCAAAGCCGCGGTGGAAGATCTCGTCCAGAACAGCGGCCTGTCCTACGCGATCGTCCGGCCGACCGTGATCTTCGGCCCTGGCGACATCCTGATCAACAACATCGCCTGGCTGCTACGCCGATTCCACCTGTTCGCCATCCCCGGGGACGGCCGGTACCGGCTGCGCCCGGTCGCCGCCGAAGACCTCGCCGCCCTCTGTGTCCGCCTCGGTGACGAGCGCACCGACACGGTCGTCGACGCGGTCGGCCCGGAGTCGTTCACCTTCGCCGAACTGGTCACCGCAATCGCCCGGGCCACCGGAACCCGGTACCAGCTCATCCACCTGCCACCCGCCGTCGTCGCCGTACTGCTGCGCGGGATCTCGGCGGTGCTCCGCGACGTCGTGCTCACCCGGGACGAGATCGACGGCCTGATGGCCGAACTCATCCACGTGGACGGCCCGGCGACCTGCCCCACCCGGCTCACCGACTACCTGCGGGACAACGCCGGCACCGTGGGCCAGCACTACGCCTCGGAACTCGCCCGACGCGGCACCGTGGTTTCCCGCCGGTAGCCACCCCGGCCCACCCCACCCGGCACCCGGACGGCGCCCAGCAGAGTGCCCGAACACGTCCTAGGGTGTGCCACACCCCGCCACCACCCGGCTCCGCAGGTCCACCGGCCGAGGAGCGCTCCCCCGCCTTCCCGGGAGGTCCCGTGCTCCTGTCCGCACATGTGCAGCCGTTGCATCTGTCGGAGACCTTCACCATCGCCCGGTCCTCCGTCGACATCGAGGAGGTGTGCGTCGTCCGCCTGGACGTCGACGGCACCGTCGGGCACGGTGAGGGCGCCCCGGTCCGCTACTGGGGGGAGTCGGCGGCCTCGATCCTGGACGCGATCCGGTCCGACGGTGCGGACCTGATCGGCGATGACCCGGGGGCGTTGGAGGACATCGCGGCCCGTCTCGTGGCCTGGGACGGCCCGCAGGGCGCGAAAATGGCACTGGACGGGGCGGTGCACGACTGGTTCGGCCGCCGATCCGGCCTACCCCTGTGGCGGGTGTTCGGTCTGCGCCCGCTCACTCCGCCGACCAGTTTCACCCTCGGTATCAGCGACGTCGCGGGCACCGCGGAGAAGGTGCGCCGGGCTCCCGGCTTCGCCGTGTACAAGGTGAAAGTGGGTGGCCCGGACGATCTGGCCCGGTTGGAGGCGGTGCGGTCGGCGACGGACGCCCGGATCCGCATCGACGGCAATGAGGGATGGGATCTCGCCACGGCCGTGCAGCTGACCCCGCGGCTCGTCGAACTCGGGGTGGAGTTCGTCGAGCAACCGTTTCCCGCCGAAGATCTGGACAGCTACCACCGGTACGCCGAGCTGCCGGACGGTCTGCCGGTCCTCGTCGACGAGGGGTGCAAGGACCTCGCGAGCGTCCCGCCGGTCGCTGACTACGCCGATGGCATCGTGGTGAAGTTGGCGAAGTCCGGGGGAATCCGGGAGGCCCACCGGATGATCCACGCGGCCCGGGCATTGGGGTTGCAGGTGATGCTCGGCTGCATGATCGAATCCCAGCTGGGGATCGCCCAAGCGGCCCAGCTGGCCGGACTCGTCGACCATGTGGACCTCGACGGGCATCTGCTCATCCGGGACGAGCCGTTCACCGGGCTCGGGTTGAGCGGGGGACGGCTCCTACTCCCGGATGCTCCGGGGCTCGGTGTGGTCCCGACCGAGACCGGGATGGTGTCACGATGAACGGGAGCGCGGGACCGGGAGCCGGGGCTGGGTCCGGGACAGGGGCCGGGTCCGGGTCCGGGTCCGGGACAGGGTCCGCAGCGGGTGTCGGTGCGGCGCGCGCCGCGGGAACGGAAACGGATCGGCTCGCCGTCCTCACCGGGGGGCTACTGGACGACTACCACGCGAAGACGACGCACGGGGTGCTCCGCTACGGCACCCGGGAGGTCGTCTGCGTCGTCGACG